>JAQURP010000007.1 GCA_028715545.1 Methanocellales archaeon
TTGTCCTTTCTGTGATTGCAATTTATGGTTTTTTTATCTTTTTTGAACGAGAGGCTGCATTACAAGTTACGTTCTACCTGATATTACTTCTACTTCTTGGTGTTCTTTTGATACGATCGAAAAGAGCTAGGAGACTTATCCAAGATATCCTCTTGGCGAAGTACGCGAAATCTCTTGAGGGGTTCTATCGTAATTTAGAGTTCTTACTGAAACACAGAAAAGGAAGAATTGCGTTAAATGCTTCGCTCACCTTTGGACAATGGGTGCTGGGCGCCTTTGTTAAGTACTTGATATTCTTATATTTTGATGTACCCGTCCTCTTCTTCGCTGTATTGGCGATTAATTGTATGGGTGCCATTCTTGCCATGCTTCCGGTCTCTATCTCAGGATTGGGAATTACAGAAGGCAGTGCTGTTTATCTCTTCTACAAAATAGGCGTGGACCCTACTATAACTGGTGGGATCTTCCTATTTGTAACTTTTATGCGATATATGGTCGCTTCTGCCGTGCTTGGGTTTTATGGCAAGGAAATAAAAGATGTGGCGATTTCAAGTAAAAAAATATTCATGGATGAATACTAAGAAGTCGATTACCCTAATTCTTCTCCATAATAAAAAGGCTCATTCCACCCCTTAGCTTCCATAAAAAATTTCAGCCTTTTATAGTAAACATCTTGGGGCATCTTTCTGGACAATAAGCAGGCCAATATCGCTTTCTTTTCACCTCTCCTCTTACAACTGAACAATACAAAACCAAAGACACATTGAATCCTTTAACATCTCAAATAACAAGCAAGTAATATCCTTATAATCCTCATTTCCTATTCCCTATATTCTCTAAAACCTTGTCCTTGTCTCAGACTGCCGCATCTGACCTCCCTTTATGCACTTTTCAAAATCCTCTTTTCCTCGTTTTATTTTATCCTTAAACTCTCCAAGCTGTGCATCCGTATTTGTTTTTGAAAAATCTTATTTGATTGGAGCCATCTACGAGATCGCTATGAGCTTTCAATTCACAAAAAATTATATTAACGATCTCTCCACCACCCTTCGTTCTCCACATACCACCTTATTGTCTCTCTTAAACTGTCTTCAAATTTATATCTTGGATTCCATCCCAACTTCTTTATCTTCCCGCAATCTAAAGAATATCTAAAATCATGCCCTTTTCTGTCTTCTACAAATTTTATTAAATTCTTTGATTTATTTAGTTCCTTCAATATTAAATTTGCAATCTCTATATTTGTTTTCTCGTTCTCAGCCCCTATATTGTAGATCTCACCGGTTTCTCCCTTCTGGAAAACGAAATCGAGCCCCTCACAGTTATCCAGAACGTAAATCCAATCTCTTACATTTTTTCCTTTTCCATATATTGGAAGAGGTTTATCATGCAAAGCGTTTAGGATAAGGGCAGGAATTAACTTCTCAGGATATTGGTAAGGACCAAAGTTGTTTGAACTTCTCGTTATTAAAACGGGTAAGCCATAAGTTTTGTAATATGCTCTAACCAATAAATCTGCTCCTGCTTTGCTTGCTGAATACGGAGAAGAAGGGTTTAATATGTCATCTTCCTTAAAAGAACCTTTTTCTATTGAACCATACACTTCATCTGTGCTTATTTGAATGTATTTTTCAACATCATGCTTTCTTGCATATTCTAAAAGCGTGTAAGTTCCAAGAACATCTGTTCTTACAAAAACTCCAGCATCAATTATTGAGCGGTCCACATGTGTCTCCGCAGCCAAATTAAAAATGATATCGCAATCTTCTGCTTTTTTTACATCTTCTCTATTGCAAATATCCCCCTTTATAAATGTTATTTTGTCCATAACATCTTGCAGATTCTCCATTCTACCAGCGTAGGTGAGTTTATCTAAGACAACAAATTCATCATCGGGATATTTATCCAGCATGTAATGAACGAAATTGCTCCCGATGAAGCCTGCACCGCCAGTTATTAAGATTCTCATGGTTTTATTCTCCGCACCTTTCATAATTGGGTTATGTCATATCACTTTGGGTTCCGGAATTGGTAAAATAAATTTCCCAGCTTTTTGCCGGTATTCACTCTCCTTTTGTAGAATTTCATCAGCATAATTCCAAGCCAAAAGTAAAGCATAATCTGGCGGGTCTTCATGAAACTTCTTTTCGGGAAATATAGGAATATGCCTGCCCGGTGTGTAGAGTCCTTGCTTAAATGGCGTTGTGTCAGTGATGTAATCCAAAATATCTGTGCCAATCTTACAATAGTTCAGTAGGGTGCTCCCTTTTGCTGTAGCTCCGTAGCCTGTTATCTTAGCCCCTTCGCCTTTAAGCATTTTCAAAAGCCGCATTAATTTTTCTTTCAACAAAAATACCTCGTTACCAAATTTAAGGTAGGTCTGGAAAGAATCGAGTTTGGCTTCTTGTTCCATCGATAGCAACTCAGCAACATTTTTGGATTGTTCCCCAGTTCTTTGCACAAAGACACGAATTGAACCACCATGAACAGGAACTTGCCTTACATCTACGACTACCATTCCCAACTTTCGAAATAAGTAAATCAAGGGATAAATAGCGAAATAGGAGAGATGCTCATGATATATTGTATCAAATTCCATGTTGTTTAATAAATTCAAGAGGTAAGGAACTTCAATAATGAAAACGCCATTATTCGACAGTAAATGATTTACACCCCGTAGAATATTTTCTAAATCATCTACATGCGCGAAAACGTTGGTTGCCAAGATTACATTCGCAGGACCATACTCTTTACAAACTCTCACAGCACATTCTTCATCAAAAAAGTCATTCACAGTTTGAATGCCTTTATCCTCTGCTAACTGTGCAATATTAGAAGCAGGTTCGATACCTATGGTTGAAAGACCATACTTTGAAAAGTTCTGGAGTAATGTTCCATCATTGCTACCAATATCGACTACAAAACTATTTTTGCTGAGTTTGAAATTCTGGATTACGTCTTCTGTAAGTTCAGCAAAATGAGTCCTCATTGGCTTTGAAGCACCTGTTAAATAGGCATATTCCTTGAACATGACTGTTGGATAGACTATATCCAAGAGCTGAACAAGATAGCAGTTACTACAAAAATACGCATCAAGTGGGTAAAACGCTTCTGGGCTGTCTAACTGGTCTTTCCTTAAAAAATTATTAGCTAATGGGGTAGGTCCCAATGAGAGAAACTTATGCAATTTTTTACTGCCGCAAACTCTGCATGTGACTCTTCTTGATATACAATCTTCTTGTTTTGACATTATTCTTCACGTTTAGCGTTTTATTTATTCCAGTCATAAGGTTTACACGTTATTGGATCAATTATTGAAGGATCATTCCAGGGTCTCTTTTCCTCGTCAGGATTTTCATAGTCATATAGTTTTGTTACAAAATAAAGAGTCATTGAATGCTCATTTCCTATGCATTTTGTTCCGTGCCAGTAAAAGCCCGGAATTCTTATGATTTGAAGTTTCTTATCATTCAAAATAATTTCATCCAATTGTCCTTTTGTTTCAGAATTTTCTCTATCGTCGTAAGCACAAACCTTAATACTCCCTTTTACAGCGCATATGTGGTCAATCTGACCCCTTGAATGACGATGCCATGCTCTAATTATTCCAGGATAGCTCAACGAAAGGTTTATTTGCACAATATCATCTTTTTCGATAAAACTTTCCCAATCAAGTCTAAGAAGTTCTGCAAAAAATCCCCTTTCATCTGGATTCTTCTTTATATCATAAACTTTCACTCCGGGTAACATAGTCTACCTCTACATTGTTTCTTTCTCTATCTAACTAAATACCCTTTTTCCCCCAAATAATCCTTTAAAGCATCTTCCCAATTTCTCATTCTAAGCCCAAAGCTATTTAATTTCGGACTATCAAGTGCAGAGAATTTCGGTCTTTTCGCTTTTATGTTGAACTCATCGGATTTTATCGGAGAAAGCTTCGCATTAATCTCCGCAAATTCAAAAATCTTCTCCGCAAATTCAAACCAACTGCAGTATCCTTGATTAGTGACGTGATAGACACCATAAGGAATCTCCTTCTCTATCATATTCTTTATCATCTCAGCAGCATCTTTTGCATAAGTTGGGGACATTACAATATCGTCTACCACTTTAATTATTTCATTATTACTCGATTTTTCAACTATCCAATCAACGAAATTACCACCTTTCCCACTTGAACCCTTTTCTCCATAAAGACTTGCACTTCGGATAATATAAAATTTCATGCAATAGTTCCTTGTAAGGATTTCCCCTGCATATTTACTTAATCCATAAATGTTAATCGGATTTGGAGAGTCATCCTCATGATACAGCTTTTTCTTTTCGCCATTGAATACAAAGTCCGTGCTTATATAGCAATTTTTCATTCGATTTTCATTACATATTAATGCCACGTTCCTTGCTCCAATTGCATTCACCATAAAAGCCTCCTCTGGATTATCTTCACTGTCATCTACCCTTACGTATGCTGCGCAATTTATAACAGTGCCAGCGTCAATGCTTTTTAAAACTCTTCTGCAACTATCAATATCTTTTACTTCAATCTCATTGTGTGAGAGGGGAAAAGCATTGTCTCCAAATATCTTTGAAATATCACTTCCAAGCTGCCCGGATGCTCCAATAATAGCCACTTTCATTTTTTTTACTCTAATTTTTATTTTATAACTTTGTTCTTACATCTTTTATCATATCCTTACCCATGAATTATCACCGATAATAAACTTATTTCCTTTTGGTAAACTTTTGTTTTCCTCTATTACCGCATCTCTTCCGATCATGCTATCAACAATATTCCATGCATTTATAAGCTTTGCACCATCCATTACCACTGAATCTTCCACCTCGGCGTTTATTATCTCGCAATTGTTACCAATGCTTGTATAAGGGCCAATATAACTATCTTTTATGAGACAATCTCTTCCTATGATTGCAGGACCTTTTATCATAGAATTTTTATTTACTTTGGTTCCTGTATCCATCGAGATCCTCCCCCTAATCTCTCCCTCAACTTTTCCTTTTATCTCCGTAGTCAAATCATCCAAAATTAACCTGTTAGCTTCAAGGATGTCTTCTGGCTTTCCTGTATCCTTCCACCAGTCTTCTACTTTTGTCCATCCTACTTTGTATCCGTTATCAATGAGCCATTGGATCGCATCCGTAATCTCAAGCTCGTTCCTCCATGAAGGTTTTATACTCTTGCAGGCTTCTAATATGACTGGTTTGAAGAAGTAAATTCCAACTAAAGCAAGATTGCTTGGTGGAACTTTAGGTTTTTCAACAAGTTTTTTAATTGTGCCATCTTCATTAATATCCGCAACTCCGAATTGCTGTGGATTCTCAACTTCTGTAAGCATTATGCTTGCATCATTTTTGTTTTCTTTAAACTTTTTAGCGTGTTCTACAATACCCTCTCTCAAAATGTTATCGCCTAAATACATGACAAATACATCATCCAAAAAATTTTCAGCAACAAGTACTGTATGTGCCAATCCTTTTGGCTCGCCTTGATAAATGAAATCTATCTCTGCATCCCAGTTTTTCAATTTAACGGTTTCCATAACTTGCTCTTTATTTGGTCCCACAATAATTCCTATTTCCTTTACGCCTGCTTCAATCAAGTCTTCAATGGCATAAAATAAAATTGGTTTATTTGCAACAGGAATTAACTGCTTTTGCTGGGAATATGTGATTGGACGCAGTTTCGTTCCATACCCGCCCGAGGGTATTAGCCCTTTCATCATGGTTAAATTTACCACCTTGTTTATATTTAAATCCTTTCTATTTTCGTCACAATATCCCTAATTATTCTCCTCGTCAATGCTAACAATGATAATAAAAGAGAGATAAGTAAAGGGGTAAAGATAAACCTAAAAATCAACTGCTATTGCAACTGGAGCTTTAAATTCTCTTCTCAATCTTGACCCTTAGCCCGTGAAAGCAGACCTTGGAACCACACCTTTTATCTCACTATGTAAGTGTTTTATATTTTGCATTTTTTAATTTGCAATCTAAATTTTGCATCTAATTGCTTGAAATTCCAAGATTTTTGAGCAGTTACCCACTTTACACTCACTCCGCTCGCTTCAAACGATATGCCTTCTTTGTCAATTTTATAAACACCGCTATCAAGAAAATCCAGCCATAAACAGCACAAAACATTAGGAATTCGTTTATCCTGTTAAGAAGGCATGCAAGCGCTAAGAGGTTGAAAATAAGAAATTCTGTATAATAGAAGTTGGTCAAAAAGGAACTTTTTTCCTTTTCTATTTCTATTTCTTTTAATCCGTCTGCATGAAGCTTTAAAAAGGTATTGTAAATAAGAGCTATAATCAACGAAGCAATAAGACCCAAAGGTCCGTAAACCCACACTAAATAGTTTCCTGTATTTCTGAATACACTGAACGTTGCAGCATAAAATAGGATCACCAAAGTAAACGGACCTAAACCCAAAAACATATCCACCCATTTTCCAAAGGTACTTCCAGTGCCTCTGAATCTTGCCAAAGAGCCGTCTACATAATCAAAAAAGAATGCAATTATTATGAGAATCGAAGAGAAAATAAGGTATGGATACTTTCCAATGTAGAGAAAGTACGCTGCTATTAAAAGCAATAAGGCTGAAAGTAGCGTCACTTTGTTTGGTGTTATTTTTCTATGTTCAAATAACTTTTCTGCAACGTAAACGCCCGCTATTCTGTATAGCTTTCTTAAGATAGGGGCATGAAAATCTTGAATTTTTGCTCCCTTTAATTGTGACATATCTAAATACGATGGCTTCTTATCTTTCATAATTATTTATATCCCTCTTTTCTGGCTTATGATGATGCCCATGTGGCCCATACGAAAGGTATCATCGTTTTATATGCCGCCGTTGCTAATTGGCGCCTGTTGAACTTCAAATATGCATAACGTCTCCATATCCTAGGATAGCCCCTTTCCGAATATTTTTTTACTCTTTAAAATTTTTCCTTTGTATTTATATCTATGTATGCCCAATTCTTGATGCCATATTTATTTTACGCCCGACATAATTGCGATTAACCAATCCATGAAGATATCACCATCTAACATCCGCATGTTGTAAGCTCTCTTAACATATTCTTCACAGTCTACATGCAGGTCATAAATCTTTTTGCAGGTAGTTTCGTCTAATCCCGAATTACTCAGCCAATTATTTATGCTCACACTTGGCATTTTGTGCACCTCAATCGTTATATCTCTCAATCCTCCGTGCCCTAACAATTCCACCAGATCGTCAACGGTATATGTTCTTCTATTCTCTTTGAGCCTGAACATTTCAGTATAAAACTCCCGTGCGCCCTGAGGAGGAACCCCTTCAGAGATGACAAACTTTCCACCTGGTTTCAAGACCCGTACGCAGTCCTTCATCGCCTTATCCTGATGCGTAATGTGGTGAAAACACATCCGGGCTGTAACACAATCAAATAGTTCTGATTCAAAATCCAGATTCTCTGCATTCATAAGTCTATAGCTGATGTTATTCTTTTGACGTTTAGTTCTCGCTATCTGTAACATCGCCTCTGACATATCTATTGCTTCTACTCTTTTACAGTACTGTGACAATGCATGAGCTATAATTCCCGTACCTGTTCCCACATCACATGCATAAAAATTAGATTTTAAGTCACAGATTTTAAGGAACGTTTCCATGTATTTGTCTCTATTAGCCCATTCTAACTTGTCGTAATTTTTGGCTCTGATCTCCCATTCAAATTTGCTCATCCTCAACTCTCTTCCGATGTACCTTTACAGAACTTGTTGTTGTTTTTAAAGTGCAGAAAGTAAACGAGAGCAACAAAAGCGGCCGTCACAAATGAGGTAAGTGCCCAAAACGCAAATACATAATCCCAGCTTTCGTTTCCGATGTCAACTAAAAAAGGAACGATTATTCCTATCAAAACAGTACCGATATAACCCATCCCGTCTATAAAGCCCGTTGATGCTGCTACGACCGCATCCTCCTTGAATCGCGATGGACAGGTGGCCACTATAAATACGTGTGGGCCGTACAGGAAGAAACTGCCCACTAAGAGGACGAGTGTTGCAACCAAGCCACTAGTGTATGGGAATATTACAAAACTAATCCCCAATAGGACCAGAAATATCATGCTGGTAATATCCTTGTCCATCTTGATCTTGTTATATATCAGCGTACCAAGAACACCAAACATCGGGATCAGAAACACCTTTAGACCTATCTGACCCATTTCTCCCACTGTAAAATTCCCTTCTAAAAAGAAATAGAGTGGTATCCAGGAGATAACTCCGTATCTTACCATGTTCAACAGACACAGTGAGAAACCACTCATAACTATGGGGAAGGATAATGTTGACTTAACCTGAGTTTTTACCTTTTGTTTTGGTTTAAAGTCCATCTTTGGTTTAGTAATGAGAAGTGTTATCCCCCGTGTAAATAAGAAAGCACTGGCAATCCAAAATCCTGCCTCCCAGCCCCAGGCACCAACGGCAAAGGCGGATATGAGCCAGGCAATAGAATTACCGACCTGGTAAGACGTACCCAAGATTGTCGAGGTTCTTTCTATATCTCGCGCTGTTGCTTGCATTTCCGCATTGGCTCTTACAATAGATGACCAACCCATTGATTGGAAACCACCATCAAGCACTTCTCCAACCAATAAAATAATAAAGAACCCACCTGAAAAACCCAGAATCATGTTCATGATTGCGGACCCTATAAGACCTGCAGAGATATAGACAAAAGGATTATACCGCTCAGAAATCTGGCCATGCAAAAACTGACCGATCGCATAGGCGAAGAAGAACCCACTCGATACCAGCCCCAAAGTATACATGTTCAGATTCTGATACGTAACCAACAGCGCTGGGACCACTATGCTCAGATTTACTTTGCCAAAGTAATATGTGGCATATGATGTCCATATATTCCAAAATTGCTTATCCACTTTCATCGACTCAGTTTATCTCCAAAAAGGGCTCTTTTTTCCAGCACAATTTCTTTTCATCATCTCTCCCGTATCTCTTCCAAAATTAGTTACCTATTGAGTGTAACCATCTCTTCCGCCCTTTTAAAATCCTGGAGTGTATCTATCTCAATCCATCCTCGCTCAATCGTCACACACTTAACGTTAATGCCATTATTAACGAGATACTGAATGAAGTCGGTAATGTATGCGACATCAAACGTCTTTGCCTTGATGAAAGCATTCCCAAAGAATTCTTTCTGTGCTTTATGAAAATATTCCCTGAAAATCCCAGCGCCCCTCTTACTGCATTTTATCATCCCGATAAATTCACCATTCACGGTCTCTTTATTGCTCACAATCTTCCCAATTTCTACTACATTTTTATTGGCATCAAAAATAACATTTTCAGCTTCTTCTATTGGGTGCTCTGTTCTTCCTTCATAGTAGCCTGTCCAATCAATATCAACGATAATAGCTATATCATCCCCACTTTTCAGCAACTTCCTCACGACATCTTTCCCGAATATGATGTCCGAATAGGTGGCGATAAACTCGTCATTCATTTCCTCTTCAGCATAAAACAAACTATTTAGGATATTGTTGTTCCTGTAATTGTCGTTTATGTAATATTTTAGTTCCTTATGATTTATTGCCTCTTTTTTATAGCCTTTTATGATCGATATGTCGGTGATGCCATTTGCATGGAATGCATCCTGTTGATGCTGCAAAATTGTCTTTCCGCTGACTTTCAACATACACTTTGGTATGTCATTCGTCAAGGGGTTCAGTCGAACCCCCATCCCTGCCGCTATAATTATCGCCTTCATATTATAACACCATGCTATTTATGCACCAGTATATAAAGCCAGCGCCATGTTTTACTACTTTTTACCACTATATTTACATTTTCGATTTTTTATACCGCATTTTTACTACAAAGTTGCGGATCCCCTTTTGAACTCCGTACCTCAAAGAGGTGGTTATAATAGGTGGAGAAGAAACACATTAGGCCCCTTTAAATTGGCGAAGCTGCAAGTTAATTAACAGGATGGAAGAGCTGGAAGGAAGAAGGGGACAACTTGGAGCGTAATTTTACCACAAAAGTTAATAAGTTTGATGGCTTAGTGTTCAGTGGGTGTTCTGATTGGTGTTTGTAAAAGAAGTGAGAAGTGAAGGTAAAGTTTATTATTATCTCGTTCAGAGCATCCGCAGCGGCACTAAAACAGCCCACAGAACAATCAAACGATTGACCGCAGAGGAAGCAAAAGACCCTGGATTTATTGACAGTTTCCTGAAAGAAAACCAGTGGTTGAACTCGAATTTACAGGCTTTAATAGTAGCTGCCGGTGGATCCACACGTCTTTATCCGCTCACCAAGAATATGCCTAAATGCCTCATTGAGATCGGTGGTAAAACCATAATTGCTTGGAATATTGATGCATTACTGAAAAATAATATAAAGGACATAATCATAGTTGCTGGTTTTGGTGAAGAGAAGCTCTCAGAGCATTTAGGGAATCATGCGAGATGTATTTATAATCCCTTCTTTGAGGTTACGGGCATATTAGCCTCTACATGGCTCGGGTTGAAAGAGATACAAAATGATTTTATCTTCTCGTATTCTGATATTATTTACGATGCGGATATTCTGAAAGGAATCATTAAATACCCAGCTAAGTGCGTTATCGGCGTCAAAAAACAGGGCATAAGTCGGGATTCAGAGAAAGTGAAGATTCGTGGAAAGCGCGTGACTGCGATAAGTAAGGACCTGTCTGAGTTTGAAGCCGATGGCGAATTCATAGGTATTGCTAAATTCACAGGTAAAGCATCGAAAAACTTCTGGAACACAGTAGAAGAACTTGCACGGGAGAATACATTTCCTGAATACGATTTCATAAATGCTATTGAGCGGCTCTTACTGAAAGGAGAGAAAATCGCACCTTATATTGTAAACAAGAACAAAAAATGGTTTGACATAGACTCGTTAGATCGGCTTGAAGAAGCTAAAAAGCAGTTTAGGTAGCAGAATCAACCGTTTTTTCGATTATCTCCTTCACCTCTCTTCCTATAACCTCTGGACTGCATTTATCCCTGTATATCCTATAACCTCCCTCCGCAATCTTCTCTCTTAGCTTCTCCTCATCTCTCAACTCTAATATCGCATCTGCTAAGGCATCAGCATTCGCCATCTCTACCAGTAAAGCATTCTCCTTATTCGTAAATAACTCTCTATTTGCAGGATTGTCCCCCACTATAACCGCTCTCTTCATCGCTATTGCTTCAAACGCTTTTTCCGATATCGCTCTTTTCCCCTTATCAATATCGGAAAAGTGTCCGCCTAAACAAACATCCGCTTTTGCCATTTCCATGGGAAACTCCCTAAAATCTGTCCAACCCATGAATTTAACATTCCTAACTTTTAACGTATCAGCAAGTTTTAAAATCTTCTTATACTCCATACCAGTTCCAACTAGTTTAAATTCAATATCTTCGTGCTTTTCCACTCGCTTAGCTGCTTCCACCATGTATTCCACTCCATGGACAGGATGAAACGTTGTATAATAGAATATCGTGAACTTTTTATTATCCCTCGCAACATCTCTCGGATAAAACATCGAATCATCCGCACCAACAAAAACCCGTTGGAATCTCTCCCTTTCCAACCCAAATGTATTCACAAAATAATCTATATGGGCATTTGTATCTAACAGAACTTTATCTGCGATTTCACAGGAATGTTTATCTAATCTATAAAAATACTTGCCCATCAATGATTCTGGTCTAAACTTTTTCCTATCGAAGCACATTGTATCGTAGGCAGATAAAAACGCATCGAAAATTATGGGTTTAGCCCTCGGAGTCAGTTTTCTTATTATACCCGCCAAAGGCTGACCGAAATATCCAATAAAAACTGCGTCACAATCCTTTTTATTTTTCAAGAGAAACTTACCTACAACCTTTGGATATCGAACTAGATAAGATTTTGATGCATTTGTGCATTCGACTACATTAGCACCATTTATCCTCAGACCCCTTAATATCACTGCGTTTCTTACATAACTTGGTTCGCGGCCAGAAACAAAGATAATTTGTGTCACTTTGTTATTTTCCCCTATATTGATTGATTATGTTAAATGTCTCTTCAGCATGCTCCCTTGTGGAAACCCCCACAACTACCGACTTAATTTTTGGTAACGAAAATAAATACTCGTAAGCATCCTTTGGATTCAAGTACCCAGCTGCAAGGGTGCTCATTGCTAATATATCAACATCATAGTCCCTAAGAATTAGCTCACATTCCTCTCTCGATGGATTCATCTGAAATCCCACTTTATTAAAAGATGCCATTACCAGTGGTTTTTTTATACCCCATTCATCAAAAGATTTAACAAGTTTTGCGAAATTCATCGTTCCAAATGCAGGAACGACGTTATAATTTTCTTTTATGTGGTCTATGTAAAATCCAAATATTTCTTCAGCTTGCAAAGCGAGCCCTAAATCAGTCAGCACGTTATGTAAAAATATCGCCTTCACGTTAAATCCATTAAAAGCTAAAAGCTCTATATCCAACAAAGTTTCTAACAATTTTATAAAATCCTTACGCAGAAATGATATTCCACCTTTAAAAAGTATTTTGAATTTGTCTGACATGCCAGCCGGTTTTAAAATTTCGTTTAATAGACCTATAATCCCCACTTCGTTTACTTTTCGCACATAACCCTGTGCATAGGGTATCAAAGGATAAAATTTTAGTTTATCGCTCAAACCTTCATCAGCGACGAGATCCAATATATCTTTTGCTCTATGATGCGTGGAAAGCATCATGCCATTTACTCCCATGTCAGAGCAAATTTTTATTATATCCACTGCCTTTTTAATATCACTAAATCTTTCTACCCCTGTTCTTGCAACTTCTTGACTCAGATGGCTTACTCCTATGAATTGATTGTGACCTAATATTATGGGATCGATATCACTATTCATTTTTTTACACACGCTCACACGATCTCTACTAATTCTTTTTTATTCGCAGATTCGTATATGGCATCTATAACACATTGCACTTTATATGCATAAAAAATATCCAGTTCTGTTGACATATGGTTCCTAACACAGTTCACAAAATACTTGTCTTCTCTTGTGTATTCTGCTCCACCTATGTCTATATCGACGCCTTTGTAGAGGTCCTGTTTGTAAAGTATGTTAAATTTGCTATTTATGTCTGAAAAATATTTTACGTAATCCTCAGTCACGACCAACATACCATTTTCGAATTGCACTTCTATATTTATCTGCGGCAATCTATAGTTTCTAACGCTCCATGATGCATCTATGTACCCTTCCAATCCATTTTTGAATATTAGGTAAGAGTGCACGAAGTCCTCTACCTCTTTGGAATAATAAGGCTTAATTTGGCCATTCACCGAGATTACATCTCCAAAAAACCATAACAGAACATCCACGAGATGTGTTGCAAGAATACTCAAAACTCCTCCGCCACTTGCCTCTTTCTTGTACCTCCAACCACTGCCTTTAGAAAACTGTTGAGATACGTACATATAAGAAGTCAAGTAGACCGGTTTGCCTAAATTTCCACCGTCAATGAGCTCCTTTGCTTTGCTAAAAGTATCTACAAAATGTTTGCAATATCCAACCATATTGGTTACCGATTTCTCTTCCGTCTTAAAAATTAAAGTCTTACATTCTTCCCCTGATACTCCCAAAGGTTTTTCAACAAAGAAATTTATTCCTCTATCTAGGCACTCTTCTGCCATTTCCACGTGAAGAGCAGTCGGCGTAGTAATGAATACGATATCCAACTCCTCTTCATCTAACATCTTCTTATAACTGTCATATTTCCTAACTGATGGCAGAACATTTCCAAAAATTTTCTTTATGATACTCTCTTTGTCTGCGATTGCTGTGACATTGACACTATCTAAGCTATTGAGTATTCCTGTATGCAGGATCCCCATTTTACCCAGACCGATTATACCTGCATTTATCTCTTTTTCCATTTTAAGATAATCCTCCGATTACATTAAAAACTTTTTTTTTCATGTCTCCTTTAAAGTCATATAGGCCCCTATAAATTATCGTTTTTTCAGCCTGTAGTATATATCCTCTAATAAAATACGCTGTGTTTTCAGCATATCTGCAAGCAGTCCGAATGTTATTACCAACAGGCCTGTGACAACTAACATGGTGGTTAAAATTGCTGACGGCAAGTGTGCTACCCGGCCAAAATTTAAAAAGTCCACCACCACTCTTACACCAAATATGAGTCCAATTAGGATTATAGTGCCCCCTATTGCAGTGAAGACTTCAAGGGGGCGATAATCTCGATAGCTTTTAATTATATTAAGCCCAGCGGATTTCGCATAACTGAAAATATTTGTAATTAGTCTTGACTCTCCATCTCTTTCTCTGAATTCCACAGGTATTTGCTCTATTTTTAAATTTTTATTGGCCGCTTGTATAAGCGTTTCTTGAACATATGTGTAGTCCCCTCTCAAGTTCATTCGTAAAGCAGCATCTTGAGAAAATGCTCTGAAACCTGTCTGTGCATCTCTTATGGGTAGCCCAGTGATTCTTCTGACCAGCCATGTGGCGATTTTATTACCACATTTTTTGCTCAGCGGCATATGCTTTAATTTATCTATTTGCCTGTCCCCCAAAACTATGTCCGCTCTTTTGTTAATCACTGGCTCTATTAATTTTGGAATCTCTTTTGGATCGTACTGAAAATCTGCATCTATATTCACGATTATGTCTGCATCCATTTCTAATGCTTTTTCTAGTCCATCTCTAAAGGTAACGCCCAAACCAAGGTTTGTTTTATGAGAGAGTACCTCGGCGCCAGCCTTTTCAGCTATATTTCCAGAGCTATCAGTAGATCCATCGTTTATTACTAAAATTTCTATTTTTTCTAAACCTTTTATTTCACGTGGAATTTCCTTTATGACCCCCTCTATCGATTTTTCTTCGTTATATGCAGGTATCATGACCACTAATGTATCCTTTTTTGATGATATTCCCTCTACCATTTTTCTTATACCCCCCAATCATCGCTTAATTTATTTTTACCCTCCATACACCCATAAATTTTATCTGCAACTTTTTCCCAGGTATACTTCTCTATCACTGCATTCCTGCCATTATCACCAAACTTTTCCCTCAAAACCCCATCCTTCATCAGCATTCTTATCTTCTCAGCAAAATCCTCAGCATCCCCGGGCTTTGCCAACAAACCGCATCTGTTTTCATTTATGATGTCTCTTATTATATCTACATCACTCGCTACAACAGGCTTTCTACAGGCCATATACTCAAAAATCTTTATTGGTGAGAAATAAAAGCCATATTTCTCCATATATCTAAATCCTTTTGGATTATATGGGGCAACCGCAACATCTGCAGCAGAAATATATTTTGGCACATCTTCATACTCAACAAATCCTGTGAATATGAACCTAGAGGAAATGCTTTCTTCCTTTGATTCTCCTTCAAGAATATTCAATCCTTTGCCAACCATAAGAAACCTTACATCTTCATCGAGTTTATTAGCAATCTCAATAAGATCTTCTGCACCATGCCATGCGCTCATCGCTCCTACGTAAACAACCACTTTTTTATCTTTTAGGTTGTATTTGCTCCTGACATCCTCTTCATAAGCGGGTTTAAAAATATTTGGGTCTACGCCAGCACTTATAATTTTTACCTTGTGATGAAAACTAGGATTAATTATGCTTTTAGTATAAGCAAAAATCTTCTTCGTTAGTTTCATCGATAAGTTGTTGTAATCCGGGTCCAAAAGCTCTATGATGGTTGGAATTCCAAGCAAAAATCCTGAAAATACCCCTACTCCTTTTGATGAACTTCTGTCAAGAACAAAATCTATTTTGTGTTTTTTTAGCAAATAAAGCGCGAGGATAACTAAGACAAAACGGTAAATGAAGAAATACGTTTTTTGAACAAAACCGCGCAAAAAAGTGCCCCCTTTATCTTTTGTCGATATTTTGCCTCGAATGGGAAAGAATAATCCTCGATAAACACGTCTCGTAAAAATGTTCTCACCTATTTTCTGGTACTTCTTCTGTTTCTTTGTCATCCTCCTCGATAGGATAATCACTTTATTGCCCCTCTTTTCCAATCCCTCTGCTATTTTCAAAACATGTGTAGAGCCACCTATGAACTCTCCTGTGTGTGGAATGGGAATATCAGGAGCAACGTACAGGATGTTCATAACAAGTCCTCAATAATCTTTTCATATCTCTTTCCAATCACCATCCAATCAAAATTATCAACAACCCATTCTCTGGCTTTTTTTCCCATCTCTGCTTTTTTATCTCCATCCATTAAAATCATTATTCTATCTGCTATCTCCTTCGCATTTCCAGGTTCAACCAAATATCCTGTTTCGCCATCTTTTATCGTATCCAGCATACCGCCAACTTTAGTCCCTATGACGGGTTTTTCACATGCCATTGCCTCTAGAACCACAATCCCATAAGGCTCTATTGTGCTTGGTTGAACGTAAACATCACACTCTGAGTATAAAAAAGGCATTTCATAGTTTGGAATGGGCTTTTTGAGAAATTCAACTTCTCTTTCTAAACCAAACGTTTTCACAAGATTTTTCAAATTACCTTCTTCCAAACCTCTTCCCAAAATGTATAATTTTACCTCTGACGTATCTCGCAAGAGTTGCATCGCCCTTATTAGGTAATTTAATCCTTTATATTTGTGCAATCTAGCAACTGTTAGAATCTTCATTTTTGATGATTTGAGATGCTCTCCTTTTCCTCTCATTGGTCTGAACAATGTCGTGTCCACGCCAACATGTATCACCTTTATCTCTCTTTTTACCCCCAACTCTTTTATCATGAATTCCTTGGCTGCATTGCAGTGTGCAGTTATTGCATCCACACCACTTCTCAAGATTTTGTTGAGTGTTTTGTCAAGAATTTTCAATGAAATTTTCTTCGTAACATCTGTTGGATAATATGTTCTCTCCGTAGACAATATGGTGGGCGTTCGCTTTAACCTTGCTGCAAAGTAGGCGAGGTGACAGATGAAGGGGTAGTCCTCTTGCAGGAGCAACACATCATAATCATTTTTTAGAATATGAATAAAAACAGAAGGTGCGATGGGGTTCTCTCCTAACTTCAAGGGCGTTGAGGAATATTTTACATTAAAACCATGGGGATAAAAGTTTGATTTTTCACCCCTAACCATCTCCTCCCTGGGAGCCTTTGCAGTGGAAGTTAGAATCGTTACTTCGTGTCCTAGATTTGTTAAACTCTGTGAAAGTCCATACTCATTGCCTCTAACAAAAGGCGTGAAGAATGGTACTACAATGCAGATTTTCATCTTATTTCCTCGTACACATCAATCAAACGCTCTGTGACCTTGTCCCAATCAATCAATTCTCCGCCATATTTAACTCGTTCTATAGAGGCTACGCTTTTTATCGTTTGGATGAGGTCGTTAGCATTCGGATGTAATTTAACCTCAAAGCACATTTTGTTATCTAAGAATTCGCCTAATGAATCAATATTGGAGACGATACAGGGTGTTCCGCTTGCAAGAGCCTCTGCCACTGTTATGCCATAAGCTTCATGCTCAGATAGCATGACGAAGACGTCTGCTGATTTGTAATGTTTCACTAATTCGGATCTTGGGAGTTCTCTTATCCAGTCAATCTTCTTACTTACGCCGAGATTACTTGCCAATTTTTTTAATTTTTGCTCATAGGATCCTTTTCCTACGATCTCTAATCGATATTCCAGTAATGGCAACGCTTGAATGACGTACTGCACACCTTTGTATTTCTCAAGGCGCCCTACAAACAAGATCGTTTTATGCTTTCTTTCGAGTGGTTTAGTGTCCTTAAACTCATCTAAATTTATGCCATTGGGAATGTGCGTCAATTTTGATGAAGGAATTTTGAAATTCTCTTTTATTAAATTCCGCTCAAACTTTGATACACATACTATTTTGTCTGCTTTTTTAAATATCATCTTTCCAATCGGACGATATGGTTTGTGGAGTTGATTTCGGATGAATGAATGCCCCGCTCCATGATAATGGGGTGTGAAAACTAATTTTCGATCCTTTTTGGCTAGGGCGCAGAATAATGCTGGAAAAGCATGGTAATTGTGCGCATGAATTATGTCATATTCTTGATTTAGGATATAATCATAAATCTGTGGTGCCAAGAAAAAGGCATCATTGGGTGCTATTGACCTAAATCTAGTGACTTTGACGCCATTTATCTTATCTTTTTTTTGTAGCTTATCAGACGTGCATATTACTTCTACGTCCCATCCCTTTTTTACTATACGCTCACTTATCTCCCTTACATGCGTCTCCACGCCGCCTATATCTGGATGATACTTGGGGCAAACTTGGGCTATTTTCATTTTATTGCTCTCTTTCTTTAATTACCTCAAAGCGATTGAAATCCTATCTTGGTCGTTAACCTGACATCTTTATCTTTTTACATAGAATAAAATATGCCTCATTCCAAATATTCTTTTATATCCGTTCTCTATGGATCCAATAATCGCATCTGAAGCGGCTTCTGCTTTTTCAAAAGCTTATACTTTGTTTGACATTATATATGTCTTGGATAATGTCTCTGGGGATCTTTTCGCATCTCTATCTGAACATCAAATTTTTCATCTTTCCAGAACTATTTATAAATCCTTACTGACCTATTACTTGTTACTATGAGGACCATATGTATAGTTGGGCCATCAAAAAAATTTTTAAGCGGTATTAGTTATTACACGATTCGCTTGGCTAATGCATTGGTAATGTCAAATGATGTGTCAGTTGTATGTTTGAGAAACTTATTGCCCCGATTTTTGTTTCCCGGAAAAGAACATGTTGGGAAAAAGTTATCAGATCTTGAATTCTCGTCTAAAATCTCAGTTTATGATGGCATGGACTACAATTCGCCATTGAGTTGGATCAGGGCGTTTAACTTCATCAAAAAGAAAAATCCTGATGTGATCATATTACACTGGTGGACCTCTTCTGTGGTACACATGCACCTTTTTTTAAAGATTTTAAATGCGCTTTTTATTAAATCAAAGCTCATCATCGAATTTCATGAGGTTGTAGACCCATTGGAGGAGTCTATTTTGCCGATTAGGTTGTATTCACGCATATTTTGTCGTTTGTTAGCTCATAAAGTCGATGCATATGTAGTACACTCCAGTTTTGACAAGGAGCAGATCGTATCTAAATATGGCATTGATGAAGGGAAAATACATCTTATTCCACATGGACTTTATAATCACTATACACCAATTGATAAAGAAAAAGCCAAATCTACACTGGAGATCAAGGAGAAATTTGTCATTTTGCATTTTGGATTGATCAGGAGCTATAAAGGCATTCCCTACCTCATTGATGCATTCGAAAGAATGCCAGAGGACGTAGCTGAGCATTCCAGATTGCTTATCATTGGAGAACTATGGGAGGGCGGAGAAGAGGTAGTCCAGAGGGTTGAAACTTCAAAACGCAGGGATAATATGACACTGGTGCCAAAATACGTCTCTGATAACGATATCCCCCTATATTTTTCAGCCGCTGATGTTATCGTTTTTCCGTACCTAAGGGCATCGCAAAGTGGCGCAGCTCATATAGCCATGTGCTTTAAAAAACCTATCATAACTTCGGCGGTTGGAGGATTGAATGAATCTATGTCAAAATATGCGGGGGCATCTTTCGTTCCGCCCGGTGATGCAAATGCGATTGCCAAAGCCCTCATAGGCTGCTATGAGCAGCCCAAAGACATCAAATATGATCTAACAGGGTTTAGTTGGGATACCATCACATCCAAGTACTTTGATATAATTGATAGGATCAGAAACAAATAAAATATTCAAAAGATTTATGTGAGTGTGATACTGTGTTTAATGCTTAGTATAAAGGAGAAGATAACTAGTGGGCAAAAAAATAAGCAAGAAAAGAAAAAAGAGGTCTGGGCAAAAGCCCAAAGCAGAGAAGAAAGAGGCACAAAAGATATCGGAAAGAGAAGCAGAGATCACGCAGCTTCTCTCGTCCATAGAAAATTTGGAGAAGGAATATAAGCAAGGCAAGATATCCGAGGCGATATATGAAAAACTTAAGGTGGAGTATGCGGATAATCTCAAGGAGATTGAGCATATCCCCTTTTTTGAGAAGATCAAGCAGAAAATATCGATCTATAATGTGTTATTAATCGCCATAGTTGCACTAGCTCTCTACATCAGGGCTGTTTTGCCATACGATAGCGTGTTTATCGGCGACACAGTTCGATTTGGTGGAAATGACCCTTGGTATCACATGCGTCTCGTAGAAAATACGATTCGTAACTTTCCACACAGGATTTTTTTCGATCCATATACGCGTTTTCCATTCGGCGATGTTCTCCATTTTGGGCCACTGTACGATCAAATGATCGCTTTAATTGCCTTACTCGTTGGGTTGGGGTCACCCAGTCTGCGTACCATAGAGGTCATAGGGGCCTATTTCCCTGCAGTTCTGGGAGCCTTGGTCGTTTTACCCGTCTACTTCATTGGAAAGATACTGTTCGATAAGCGAGCAGGATTACTATCTGCACTTATCGTTGCAATCATTCCAGGGCAATTCTTATCCCGATCTCTTTTGGGATTCACAGATCACCATGTTGCCGAGACGCTTTTTAGCACTTTGACGATTATGTTTTTCATGATAGCGATCAGAAGAGCAGCGGGTGTAAGGTTTGAGCATGTGTTGGGGAAAGATTGGGGTACCTTGAGGACACCGCTGGTGTATTCAATATTGGCCGGGCTTATGTTTGGGTGCTATCTGCTCTGTTGGGTGGGGGGTTTGTTGATTGGATTCATAATTGCCGTATCTGTCATCATCCAGCACATCACCGACACTCTAAGGAATAAATCAACTGACTACTTGTGCATCGTGGGTGTGATCACATTTGTGATCCCACTTGTGATGGTTACACCAATTGTTATACAAGAAGGTGCTGTTCAATATTCATGGTTACATATATACTCGTTCATTATAGGGATCTTGGCGTTTTTAGTGCTGAGCGGCATTCCAAAGTTAATGGACCGCAAAGAAATCGCTCGGAGTTACTATCCCTTGATGTTAATCGGAATCGGTGCGATAGGCGTAGCAAGCCTTTATCTGATTAACCCCTCTCTTCTCCAATCGATGTTGGGATCGTTTAACGTATTCCAGCCGAGGGGGGGCCTACTAACAGTCGCAGAGGCGACATCGATCTTTTATAGGGGGGGACAGTTTTCCCTACAGTGGGTGTGGGAGAACTTTACGATGTGCTTTTATACTGCGCTCATCGCTCTTGTGGTGGTCGGCTATAGAATGCTTAAAGAATGGAAACCAGAGGACACGTTGCTAGTGGTATGGAGTATCGTCCTATTCTTTGCCATAGTTGGACAGAACAGGTTCGCATATTATTTCGCGGTGAATGTCGCAATTCTCTCTGGATATTTTGGCATCAAGATGTTGGAATGGGGCGGACTAGGTGAATTATATGAGGACTTCAAGAGAAGGGTGAAGGACTCTAGTGATATTGGTTATTTCGTTTCCAGATATGTGAAAATAGTTCACATATTTGTCGTGATACTGGTTGTTTTGCTTCTCATCTATCCTAATGTCAAAATAACGATGGGAACCGGCTCAGGTGCAGCAAGGTGGACTGGAGGGCCGAGTATGGATTGGTACTCTACCTTGGACTGGATGAGATATAACACGCCTGATCCTGGTCTAGATTACTATGCGATCTATGAAGCACCTACGCCAGGAGAAAAATATCCATATCCAGACTCAGCCTACGGCGTGATGAGCTGGTGGGACTATGGTCACTGGATCACCAAAATAGCGCACAGAATCCCGAATGCGAATCCATTTCAATCAGGCATAGGTGGCCCTATAGGAAGTGGCAATCCTGGAGCTTGCGTTTTTTTCATCTCAAAAACCGAAGCAGAAGCAAATGTAGTTGCAGACGAACTCGGTGTGAAATATGTAATAAGTGACTTCATGATGGCTGACGTATGGAACGCATTTTATAACAAGTTTGGGGCGATGACCGTGTGGGCTGGTGATACTGAAGGATATTACGTGCAGGTTAATAATACTGGGGGTGGAACTGGATTTATACCTAGCCCCAAGTATTTCAGCACAATGGAAGCCAGATTGCACATATTTGATGGCAGAGGAGTACAGCTTAGTGAAGAAATTTATCTGGAGCCTTTACTTCATTATAGGCTTGTCCAAGAGTCTACCAGCACCATAATCACTATAGGTGGGCAAGAAGTTAAATTTGTGAAGGTTTTTGAATATGTTCCGGGGGCGAAGATAGTTGGAAGTGCGCCTGAGGGTACTAACGCATTAATCAACGTTGAAATCAAGACCAATCAAGGTCGAACGTTCAATTATACTCAAACTACAACTTCTAATAATGGCACCTATGAGTTCATCGTTCCGTACTCTACAGAGGGCCCTATGGCTGGTGGAACACAGTTTGACACGATGCCAGTGAGACCCTACACTATAATAATTGGGGATATGATGGGGGAAGTTAGAGTCACAGAGGAGCAAGTGATGACTGGAGAAATCATCTTATTGACTTAGTTTGATTTATTTTTTTTATATCGGACTTATATCCTTCTAACATTCTCCATATTTATTTAGCCTTAACTTTTGTTTTTTAAATGATTCCCCGCTCTTGACAATATATTATTCAAAATATCTTAAATAGCCTGCCTTTTTAACACAAAACTTCTTGGAAGCTTAAAACCCTCTTTGAATCAACAATTGTTAACGTATAATCCTTTTGAAATCTTGTTGATTGAATCGATAACAAGATGGGGATTGGATATGCAAATAAGCAGATTTGATATAAAAACACACAGCAAATCTTATATGAACATGGTAGAAATGAGCGGTAACTTGAAATAATGGGAATTTAAGAAATTTTAGGTGAACGTCAAATGAGAGATAAAGTTTGCATCTTGATTCCAACGCTCAACGAAGCCCCTACTATAGGAGATGTAGTTGAAGAGTTCAGTTCTATGGGATTTCCAAACATATTGGTGATGGATGGGCATAGCACTGATGGTACCGTCAAAATAGCGACGGAGAAGGGTGCTAAGGTTGTGACCCAGGAAGGAAGGGGCAAAGGTCAAGCTATTCAACAAGCGTTTGATCTGATTGAGGAGGACATCATCGTGATGATCGACGGCGATGGGACCTATCTCCCAGAAGAGGTGGATAGATTAATAGAGCCGATCGAGAAGGGGACTGCCGATCATGTTATTGGAAACAGATTTGCAGAGCAGAAGAATGGCGCCTTTACAAAATTGAATCTGTTTGGCAACCAAATTTTGAACAAGTCTTTTGGTCTTGCATACGGTACTTGGATCACCGATATTTTGTCTGGATATAGGGCGTTCACCAAGAAATCGGTCAAAGAATTAGAGCTTAACAGGACAGGATTTGAGATAGAGGCCGAGATCACCATAGAGAGCGTGAAAAAATATTTGAGAATGGTGGAAGTGCCAATATCCTATCTATCCAGGCATGAAAGAGCTGCAACCAAACTTCATCCTCTTAAGGATGGTCTTAGGATTGGAATCACCCTATATAAGCTTACCAAAACTCACAATCCACTGTTATATTTTGGCCTGCTTGGGGGAGTTTTCATGGTATCGGGCGCTTGTGTAGGAGTCTACGTCGTACTAGAGTGGTTCAAAGGAACAACTCGCATTCCAATGACCATACTTGCCACTTTGCTGATCGTCATGGGCGTTCAAATGTTGATCTTTGGTCTTCTAAGTGATCTCCTCTCGTTATTCCACAAAGAAGTGATGAGGGGGCTAAGAAGAAAGTAAGTCCTAATCCACTCCATTAGCATCTTATCTTTACAAAAAGCATCAAGAATCGTAATAGAACATACATACTTCCCATTCCGCAGGGCAAGTATGTATATTACACATCATAATAATAATCAGTTGGGTGAAAAAAATTGAAACTAGTTCCAGATACAAGTGTCATCATAGATGGGAGGATTACTGCTAAAATAGAGAGAGGCGAGTTCGATGGAGCCCAAATTCTCATACCAGAGGCAGTGGTCACAGAACTTGAGGCACAGGCTAACAAAGGTAGAGATATTGGATTCAGTGGCTTGGAGGAACTCAAGAAATTAAACGAGATGGCAAAAAAAGGTAAGATCACATTAGAATACACCGGTGAAATTCCCACGCTTGAACAGATCAGGCTTGCATCTAGGGGGGCGATAGATGCCATAATTAGGGCTGTAGCTGTTCAGCACAAAGCCATTTTCATCACTAGTGATATCGTACAGTCAGAGGTAGCTCGAGCAAAAGGGCTGGAAGTCATCTACCTGTATCCAGAGAAGGAAGAGTTGGGTCCTCTTTCTATCCAGAAATTCTTCACCGATGACACGATGTTTGTACTTTTGAAGTCTAGGGTTCGACCAATTGCAAAGAGAGGCACGGTCGGAAAGATGCAATTGGTTAAAATAAGAGATCAACCTTGTACAGATAAGGAACTGCGTGAAATCTCACATGAAGTCTTAGAAAGAGCCAAGAGTGATCCGGACGGCTTTATCGAGTTTGAAAAGAAAGGAGTCACTATCGTCCAGCTTGGATCTATGAGAATCGCGATAGCTAGCCCGCCTTTCTCGGATGGCATGGAAATAACGGCAGTACGCCCTATTGCGAAAGTCACGCTGGATACCTATCGATTTTGTGATGAATTAAAAGCAAGGTTGGTTGAGAGACAAAGAGGAATCGTCGTTGCTGGGCCGCCTGGTGCCGGAAAGTCTACTTTTGCAGCCGGTGTGGCAGAATTTCTGCAAAAGAGTGGATATGTGGTGAAGACCATGGAATCCCCCAGGGATCTTCAGGTACCAGATGAGATTACGCAGTATGCTCCTCTGGAAAATGACATGGCTGCTACTGCAGATATACTCCTTCTGGTCAGACCAGACTATACGATCTATGACGAATTGCGAAAGACATCCGACTTTCGTGTATTTGCAGATATGCGATTAGCGGGTGTGGGAATGGTGGGGGTGGTTCACTCCAACAGGGCCATAGATGCGGTGCAGCGATTGATAGGGAGAGTTGAGCTTGGCATCATCCCGCAGATCGTTGACACGGTTATATTCATCAATATGGGTGAAATTGCAAAGGTATATGACGTGATGTTCAAAGTGAAAGTGCCTAATGGAATGGTCGAGGAGGATCTGGCTCGCCCAGTTATAGATGTGGTGGACTTTGAGTCGGGACGTACGGAATATGAGATATACTCCTATGGAGACCAAGTTGTGGTCATGCCTGTTGACACTCTAAGCAAACCAGCGTGGTCTCTGGCGGAAAAGGAAATTCATAAGGTAATTAGCAAGTATGCACGTGGTCCCGTAGATGTTTTGATGATATCAGACGGAAAAGCTATCGTCTATCTTGATGAGCAAGATATCCCTAGGATCCTAGGCAAAGGTGGTAAGAATATAGATCGAATAGAAGGCATTCTTGGAATTAGCATAGATGTTTGCGAAAGGGAAGATTGAAATAGGTGACTAAGTCCCCTACAGAGCGCGATGAATGGAACTGTTGGTTGAGAAAGGTGGTTTGCATTCAATCTCTCCTTGTCGGGTCAGGTCTGTCGGCTTGCCCTTGACAGGATGCAAGCCCTGATGCAAGCCCTTTGAAATCCCCTCTTGAAAGCTTCAAAAAATTCTAAGGAATATCTCTCCTTTGATAATTCCTTCATCATAATGCTGAACGAGATTTATAGCCCCTTTGATGATTCGTCCATTCGTCTTAAATCCGGAATTCTTTCAAGAATGTAGCATCAGACTCTCTTGAAATTTTTTTGTCTCTTTAAATATTGGTACCTTTGCACAAAAAGTCAATATTGCACATAACGTCTCAATTCTGCACATAAATTGTCGAAAACAGTTGTGCAAAGTTCACCTTAACAATAACACCTACCTAAATATATCCCGTGTACAGGCCTTCTTTCTGTAGCAATTTATTGAGGCTCGAGTTCAGGTCTGACTCCAGATCTCTCTGCTTGCTCGAAATGATCCCTTTTAACATATCGGTAGACTCTGGAGAATAGTTCCCGATTCCCGTGGCGATTATTGCAAAATCCTTTTTTTGAGGATATACCTCTGCAAACGGAAGAGGATTACCGGTATCCATGATTTTTTTGATCTTTTTGCTCACATCTTCTGTCACAATCGTACCCACACCCACAGGCTGATATGGGTTCTTAAGTTCTGTTTTCATCTGCCATAAAAACGTAGGGCTTGAGATATAGGTGTTATAATGTCCTCGTTGGTCTTTTCCTCTCAATACTCGCCATCCTTTTGGCTCCTCGTCATAGTGTTCTTTTATTTCCCTAATTATCTCTTCAACTGGTTTTATGGTCATTTCATAGCCCTTTCATACTTCTTCATTTTCATTTCAGTTGCAAAAAAAGTTCCACTTATGTGGCACAAAAGGCATGCTTTTTCTACATCGATCACTTCGCTCCAGAATTCGTCTTTGACATCCACTTCCAGAACATTGCCAACGATCCACATGTGGTCTCCTATCTCTTCAAAACTTTCCAGTTTGCACTCTATCCAAGCTATTGCCTCTTTAATTCTTGGCGGACTTACCTTTTTTGATTTTTCTTCAGTCAATCCCGCCTTTTCAATTTCGCTGACCTCGTAGGGAAACATTTGCTCAAGAACGTGCATGAGTGGACCAAGATCCTTTCCAACTATGTTTACCACGAACTCCTCGTTTTCTTTGATATTCCTCCATGTATGGTGCTCTGGTGAGCAAGAAAAACCATATAATGGGGGGTTGAAACTCAAGGGGGAGCTAAAGCTGAAAGGTGCCGCATTTGAAATGCCTTTTTCAGAGATTGTTGATACGACGACTACGGGTCTAACTAATAGCTTATAATAATCGGTTTTTTTTAGTTTCATTTATCGCTATTATACCCTCCTTATGGGTGGATTATAATGCCTTTGGTAGTTTTATATCAAATTGGCTGACCTTATCACTGTGTTCAGATCCCAGCATTTTAATGATTTCTATGCTGCGAACACGCTCATCTCCGATTTTTCATACCACTACGCACTATTTTTGTGTCGTCCGTGTTTTGTTTATATCCTCTATTATACGGTATGGTTGTTATTTTTAATCCTTGTTTGTTTTTAACTTAGATTTTTATGATAGTGGGAAAAACATCCTCGAGGATAGGGAAGGAATGATGTTTGTAAATTATGAACCGAGAGAAACTATTAATAGTTTTTCCTAGCTTTGCACCTAAAGTCGGCTAAAATTAGCACTTTAGGGGCAAGGCTGCACCTCCTCAAGATTTGAAATATAATGAATATCGGAGGCTATTTGAGCAATATTTTATGCTTGCTTTGGTAGATAGATGGATATGTTACATAATTTGTTGATTTCTGTAAGCCACTCCATCATAAATAAGTAATAGCCCCCCCACCAATCACTTTTAGAATGCAGAGAGTCAAATTTATTACTGTGGTCATTTGCCAAATAATTCGAACAGTATTTTCCTCATGAGAATATTTACAGCTGTAGCATTAATTGTTTTAGAGCCTTACTATGTGTTTGATAATCTTTGTATATCCATATGATGGGTAAAATAAATACATGAGTTGGGACATATGACTTTATTAGGGCATTATTTATAGATAGACCTAAGTTAAAAACATATTTTATTTATAACTAGGTACATATTGACTTGTTTACATAAATATGTGACTTATGCGGGGCGTGTGGCCTAGCCAGGATAAGGCGACAGTTTCCTAAACTGTAGATCAGGGGTTCAAATCCCCTCACGTCCGTAAATCGTATATATTTTTTGTAGAGTTGTATATATAATTAATAAAATGAAACGATAGTGGGGCATGAATTATCTTGTCATTACTAGAAAATGGTGAAATATGAATAATTAATGCAATGTACACAAAGAGGTAATTTTATCTGAGAAAAAATAGGTTTATTTTTCCTTGTTGATATCTTTACTCATTGGCATTTCTCACTCATGACAGCATGCGCCATATATTAATTATGAATTGTGAGCGAAAAATTGTATTACTTCTTTTGGGAAAGTTGACAAGATTTTGTGTATGTGTGCACAGTCTTCATGTTGGAATATATTGTATACTCTTTTGTAAAATTGCCTCCCAGATGGGAATAGACTTTTATTTTTTTTACATCATCAATTGGATTAATGCATTGCGCATCAGTTTTAGTTTGATTGTGACTAAGGAACTTAATAGTGGTAACTTATCGTTTTTTTTTGCAGAACCAATACTGGCACAAAAGTGAATGAGGATCTAAAAGAAACAAAGCGCATTGCTTATGTAGAAAAGCATTTTGAATTTGTGATGGACTATGTTATGTTGGCGGTTCACCCAGACAACTTGGGCAAAACCCACCAAAATTAATCCCTAAAGGCATCGTTAATCTGTCTTAGCACCTCTACCACCTCTTGCTGAACTTCGACATCCAAATCCCCTTTTGGGATCCCCCCTTCACCAACATTGAGTAAGTACTCTATGTTCTCTGAAATCTGATGTATCATATCAACGATATCTTCCATGGAGATCAATCCAGAATAGTAGGCATAAAAGAAGGTGGTTCCGGATTTCAGAACCTTTTTCTTAAAGGCTGATCTTGCCATAGAAACAGCTTGGCGCGAATAGGGCTCTTTCATGAATGGCACTAGTTCTGGTAGATGTTCACCTATTCGTGTAATCTCTGATCTTCCGGAATGTTGAAAATCTGCGCATAGTCGAGCAATAGCCCATTCCCTTGCCGTTAGATGCGTGCGCTTCTTTAAGAAGCGAGTTACCTCATTATATTGCTCTTTATCGAATTTCTTGAACTTACAATATTTTTCATCCATGCTATTCCAACCATTGGTTTACAATATGTCCCTCTTACTTAAGAAAGTTTTTAAGTCATGCTTATATATTCTCATCCATGACAAAAGCGGAAATCGGCACCAATGTAAAGGATATAATGACAAGGGATGTCGTGACCGTCAAGGAAAATGATACTCTACAGGATTTGCTGGGGTTGTTCAAGAAATACCACTATCATAGCTATCCGGTCGTCACACTCGAAAGAGAGTTGGTGGGAGTGGTCAACGAGGATATAGTCTTGCAGTGTCTTTTGATAGGAAGTATACCATCAGCGATGTTCGGTCGGTCAGTAACTATGTTTCTGGGCGAAGATGCTAAAGGGATCATGGACCCTCACCCCATAACGATCTCTCCAAATGCAAGCCTAGAGGAGGCTGCTACTTTAATGATAAAAAACTCCATCAATAGGATGTGGGTTGTCGTTGAAAAAAAACTCATAGGTATTCTATCAAAGAGGGACATCATCAATGAGATTTATAGGGAAAGGTATTGAGAATGCACATACTTCTTCAGGTCGTTTTAATCTTATTGTTGGCAAAGGCGTTTGGAGAATTATTTGAGCGAGTTGGCTTTCCAAGTATCTTAGGTGAAATATCTGCTGGCATCTTCCTTGGAACGATGTTTTCCCTCAATCCAGATAATGAGATATTGAAGTTCTTAGCAGAACTTGGCGTAATTCTTCTATTGTTTACGACAGGATATAAAGAGGTAAATCTGCGTGAATTAAAAGGCATATTCAAGCAATCTTTCCCTCCGACGATATTTGCTGTTATAATCCCTTTCATCTTTGGTATTCTTCTGGGTAATGTGTTCAATTTTACGTTTTTGGAATCCCTATTCATAGGTGTTGCATTGTGCCCAACTTCCATAGGTGCCTCAGTTAGGGTATTGATAGATCTTAAGTACCTGTCAACCAAAGTTGGCTCAACCATTTTATCGGCAGCCATATTAGATGATGTCATAGCTATATTCACTTTGGCAGTGCTCATGCAAATAGCCTTATATTCCAAGATATCAGTTGGTCAAATTTTGACCATGGGGGGCAAATTAGTTACCTTCATACTCATAATGATCATCTTTGGGCTCCATATACTTCCAAAGCTCTTTGAATACATACATAAAATGCATGTGGATGAAGCGGTATTTACTGGCGTGATTGTGGTGGCATTGTTTTCTGCCTTTTTAGCAGATGAATTAGGTCTAAGTGCCATTATAGGGGCTTTTCTTGGGGGTCTGCTACTCTCCACCCTCCCGTTTGCCAAGATCAAAGATGTGCAAAACAAGGTCAACGGTGTTTCATATGGTATATTTGTCCCAATTTTCTTCGTTTTAATCGGTTTGTCCGTTGATCTGAGTGCACTGATCACCGCAGGCTTATTCGCTGCTATTCTCATAATCCTCGCATTATCAGGAAAAGTGATCGGTGGCTTCATAGGATCAAAGCTTGTTGGTTTTGATTCCTACGACAGCTTGATTTTTGGCGTTGGTATGATGCCGAGAGCTGAAGTTGGAATAGTCATCGTCAGCGTAGGTAAAACTATGGGAATCATCGGGTCCGAGGTTTTTTCAGCAATGGTATTGATGGTTGCAATATCAATTCTGGTCACCCCTATCGCTTTGAAATATGTAATTGGACTGACAAAGAGGTCGGCATCGTAGGTGACCAGATGAACATCACCATTGTCTCCTCCTTGAAAGATCCAGCTAGCGTAAATATTCGAAACAAGCTGTTAGAATCCGCAAGATGGAAATCACTCGATAAAGGATATGAATATAAGGGTTTCAGGCTTATCGAAATAGATGCATCGCATCTTTATCAAGATGGAATTGACGGAAAAATGGAAGATGAAGGTATCCAGTCAGATTTGATCATTTTTGTCTCCAGACACGAGGGCAAGGACAAACGTTCTATGTTGACAGTACATTTCACAGGAAACATTTCTGATGCTAAATTCGGGGGACAAACAAGAGAATTAGCTGTAGCTGCCCCTCTTGCTGCTAGAGCTCTGTTACTATCATTAAAATCTTACCACGATGAGGTGACAATGGAAGCAACGCATCACGGTCCCTCTTCTTTGCATACACCTTCGTTGTATGTCGAAATCGGAAGCACAAAAAATCAGTGGTACCTTGAAGCTCCAGCAAGGACTATAGCAAATGCCATCTTGACATTAAAAGTTACCTCTGGCAGAGTAGCAATCGGTCTTGGCGGCTCTCATTATGCACGTAGGCTGACGAAATTGATCTTTGATTCTGATATCGCATTTGGGCATATATTTCCTGATTATGCTCTTTACCAGGTGGACGAATTCATGCTCCAACAAGCATTTGAGAAGTCCGGTACGAGTCTTGCATACTTCGATCCTAGAACAAGTGCTCAGCAACGTGATCGCTTGTGTCATCTCATACAAAAACTTGGATGTACGGCACTTCAAGAAGGTGATATCAGAGCGAATTCTCACAAAAACATATAAATCCTTGTAAGCTATGAGTTATGGGAGGGAAATTAAAATGAAGTCTATAACAGAGGAGGCGATTACAGGGTCTGAAGCGAAAAATCAAGTTAAGCGCAATCCTCAGACCAATGAGGAGCTTGAGAAAGTTTTGAAAGGGCTTAAGACCAATATCGTTGTCATCGGATGCGGTGGTGCAGGATCGAATACAATCCAACGAATGGTTGATGCGGGAATCGAGGGATCAGAATTAATTGCATTGAACACAGATGCCCAACATTTACTTAATATCGTTGCTGATAAAAAAATCTTGATAGGGCGCAAGAGGAACAGGGGACTTGGCGCCGGTAGCATTCCGCAAATAGGCGAGGAAGCTGCGAGGGAAAGCGAAGACGAGATTCGAGCATGTTTAGACGGTGCAGACGTGGTATTCGTCACATGCGGTCTTGGTGGCGGTACTGGTACTGGCGCATCACCCGTCGTAGCTGAAGCGGCTAAGGACGCCGATGCACTAACGATTGTGATTGTTACACTTCCATTTGCGGTGGAGGGCGTGGTTAGGAGGACAAACGCTGAAGCAGGCTTGGATCGTTTGAGGGATGTTGCCGATACAGTGATAGTTGTGCCAAACGATAAATTACTGGAGGTAGTGCCAAGATTGCCCTTACAAGCTGCATTTAAAGTAGCTGATGAGGTGCTTATGCGGGCAGTCAAGGGTATCACGGAACTGATCACTAAACCTGGTATAGTTAACCTTGACTTTGCAGACGTTCGAACGGTTATGGAGAACGGTGGTGTGGCGATGATCGGCTTAGGAGAAGCAGATGGTGAAGATAGGGCAATAGAGTCTGTAAAGAAAGCATTGAAATCTCCGCTATTAGACATCGATGTCTCTGGTGCAACTGCAGCGTTGGTAAACGTAACAGGTGGGCCGGATATGACCGTTGCAGAGGCAGAGGGTGCGTTAGAAGAGGTTTATCGACGCGTTGATCCAAATGCAAGATTGATTTGGGGGGCACAAGTAGACCCAGAGCTGGAGCGTACCGTTAGGACCATGCTTATCATCACTGGAGTAAAGTCTCCTCAAATCTATGGAAAACCAGATAGGACCGTAGGGACTACACATAAGTTTGGTATCGACTTCTTAGGGTGAATAAATATTGGATAAGTCAAATAAACTCAGTGAGTACGCACGAATTCTCAAGTTAACGAGAAGACCAAGTAGGGAAGAGTTTGCTATGATTGCAAAAATTGCTGGTGCAGGTATCTTACTTATAGGTTTAATAAGTTTTTTGATTTATCTTGTCATGACTAGTATACCGCAGTTAATCATCGGTAAATAAGGGGGATATCTATTGTCAGATGAAATATCCATATATGTGCTAAAAACTACTGCAAATCAAGAAAGACCAGTTGCGAACCTGATCGAGCAAGCTGTCAAAAAAGAAGGCTATGATATCAGGGCGATTTTAGTTCCAGATGAGCTGAAAGGCTATGTATTGGTTGAATCATCAGCTCCTGAGATAGTGGATCAGGTGATTAAAGGCATTCCACACGCCAAGGGAATGGTTAAGGGCAGCACCACATTGGCAGAAGTAGAACATTTTTTGACGCCTAAGCCAACTGTTACTGGTATCTCTGAGGGTAGCATCATCGAGTTGATTGCAGGGCCTTTTAAAGGTGAAAAAGCCCGGGTTAAGCGAGTGGACGCGGCTAGAGAAGAGATCACCCTTGAGTTGTTTGAAGCGATGGTTCCTATTCCAGTTACTGTAAGAGGAGACCATGTGCGAGTTTTAAGCAAGGAAGAGGAGGAATAAAATGGTAGAAATCATAGAAGTTCTAGTTCCAGGAGGAAATGCTAATCCAGGCCCTCCACTAGGACCGTCATTAGGTCCGCTTGGGATAAATATCAAACAAGTGGTAGATGCGATCAACGAAAAAACGAAGGAATTTAATGGAATGCAAGTTCCCGTTAAGTTAACCGTAGATGCTAAAAAGAACGTGTCCATAGAAGTGGGAACACCACCCACGTCGACTTTAATCATGCAAGAACTTGCCATCCAGAAAGGATCTGGCACGCCGGGAACAGATTTTGTGGGTGACCTATCTTTAGAGAAGGTTATGCGCATTGCTAAAATGAAACAAGGTTCTATGCTTTCGCTTACCGTAAAAAATACCGTTAAGGAAGCACTTGGAACGTGTCTGTCGATGGGAGTCACTGTGGGGGGCAAAAAAGCCAAAGAAGTAATCCGGGATATTGACCAAGGAAAGTATGATGACCTTTTCGTAGATTAAAGATTTTGTGATTGCCAGAAGAATTTTGAATCCCTTATCGTTTCTTCCTTCCTCGATCTTTAATAAGGAGTTCTACAAAAACCATCAGAATAGCATTTTATGTCAACGTGGATCAGAAAGAACAGAAATAACAACGTTTTTGAGATGTTACTGGGACTATTCACCGATAGATTAAAGTATAGGTTGCGATAACTTTGAAATCCAACACCGTAGTAGACCTATCGGTCGCATACACTACGGAGGGATGAAATGGCACAGAGAGACATATTAAAGGCTGTTCAAAAAGCCCTAGAGAGACCAGTAAAAAGAAATTTTACCGAGAGCATCGATCTGGCAATTAATTTGCGAAACATAGACATGAGTCAGCCTCAAAACAGGATTGAGGAGGAAATTGTTCTGCCAAATGGTTTGGGCAAGCCAGTGAAGATTGCGGTTTTTGCATCTGGTGAACTTGCAATGAATGCAAAAAACGCAGGTGCAGATTTAGTAATCTCCCCAGAGCAAATCGATGTGCTTAGGGCGAACAAAAAGCAGGCCAAGACCCTTGCCAATGAGCATGACTTCTTTATTGCAGAAGCGTCTTTGATGCCATCCATTGGTAAAAGCCTGGGTCCAGTGCTTGGCCCTAGGGGGAATATGCCAAGTCCAATCTCGCCAGGGTCTGATGTCACTAAACCCATAGAACGATTGCGAAAGACCGTTAAGATAAGATCCAAAGATAAAATGACATTCCATACGATTATTGGATGTGAGAGCATGGCTCCTGAGGATATTGCAGAGAACATCGAAACGATCATTAAAAGGCTTGAGACAAAGATAGACAAACAAAAAATTCGTTCGATATATATGAAAACTACGATGGGGCCTTCTGTAAGGGTGCTTTGAATGAAAGAATGGAAGAAAGACGAAATCGAGAACATCAAGCAAAACATACAAGCCCACTCTATGGTAGGAATAGTTGGTATGAGGGGTATGCCAGCCAAACAATTGCAATCCATGAGGAGGGATTTACGTGGAAAAGCAATCCTGAAAATGTCAAGAAATACGCTCATCAAACGCGCTCTGGAAGAGTCTGATACACAACTACATCCTATGGGTAATTTCATTGAAGATCAGACGGCACTCATTTTTTCTGAGGTATGTCCCTTCAAATTATATAGGCTGATCGAAAAGAGTAAGTTACCATCGCTGGCAAAGCCTGGGGATCTTCCCCCCAGAGATGTCCTAATTGAGAAGGGTCCCACCTCTTTTAAACCGGGTCCTATCGTGGGTGAGCTGCAAAACGCCGGCATATCCGCTGCTATTGAGGGCGGTAAGGTGGTAATTAGGGAGACAAAAGTTGTAGCTAAAAAAGGTGAGCCTATATCCCCCAAACTAGCGGAAATGCTCAGACGATTGGAGATACATCCTATGGAAGTTGGTTTGGATCTACGTGCCGCCTATGAGAATGGCATTATCTATGAAGCTCTTGCAATTGATGAGCTCAAATACTTTTCAGATTTCACGTCAGCAGTACGAAATGCTTTTAATCTAGCAATCAGCATGGGGTATCCAAACAAGGAGACTATTCATGCGTTGCTATCGAAAGCATGTACTGGTGCGAGAAATCTTGCTATAAAAGCAACGATCTTTGAACCAGACGTTATGGAAAGTATTATCTATAAAGCGTACGCACAAGTGACTTCGTTATCTAAGTTGATAGAAAAGAAAGGTGTTTGATATGGAATATGTATATGCTGCCCTATTGTTGCATAATTCTGGGAAAAATATCATAGAAAAAGACATAACTGCCGTGCTAAAAGCAGCTGGAATCGATGCTGATCCTTCGCGGGTAAAAGCTCTTATAGCTGCACTCGAGGGAGTTAATATCGGGGAGGCAATCTCCCAAGCAGCTTTCACGCCTGTGCAAGCTCCAGCGGCGACTACACATGCAGAAGCCGCACCAGTAGCAGGGGAAAAGAAAGAGGAAAAGAAAAAGGAAGAGGCAGAAGAGAGCGGAATGGAAGGTCTTAGTGCCTTGTTCGGCTAAAGATTTGCAAGGCTAAAGATTTGCAATCAAGTGCTCAGCCGCTATCAATCCAGTAGCTGCTGCGCTCACTATACTCCTGCTAACACCAGCTCCATCGCCTACTGTGTATAATCCCTTGATGGATGTCTTGAATCCCTCTTTTGTGATTATGCGCATGGCAGAAAATTTGATCTCTGGTGCATAGAGTAATGTGGAATCGGATGCTACGCCTGGCACTACATGGTCGAGCATATTGAGACCCTCTAGTATGTCAGTCAATATTCTATAAGGCAATACAATAGAGACATCGCCTGGAGTAACCTCTTGCAGCGTTGGCGTAACATAGCTTCTTTTAATCCTATCCCATGTTGACCTTCTTCCCCTCTTTAGGTCGCCCAGCCTCTGTAGGAGCGGTTTTCCAACTCCTATCGTCGTCGCGAGCTGTGCTATCGAATATCCGTATGCTGTTGTATCTTCTACGGGCTCTGTCAGACCAATCCTTGCGAGAAAGGCAAAGTTCGTGTTATTTGATCTTTTATGCCTCATCGAATGTCCGTTGACGCCGACTGCATCTCCATAGGGATCTTGTACCACAAAACCATACGGTGAGGTGCAGAAAGTCCTGACAAGGTCATCATGTGTCGGCACCCTCATTCTAAATTTTGGATCCCAGTTGATCTCTATTATGTCTTCATAGATCTTGGATGGCACTTCTACACGTACACCTATATCTATGGGCATATGTTTGAGGGGAATCCCATGCTTTTTCATCACATAACTAAGCCAAGGTGAACCTGCCCTTCCCGGAGCTAAGATAACATAGTTGGATCTGATCTTCTCCTTTTCAGTCAAGACACCTTCTACACCCTCATCTGAGATTAGAACATCTTCGACGTTAGTTTTCAAAAGAAATCTTACTCCGCCCCTCTCCAATTCTCTTTTTATCGAGTTGATCAAAGCAGGTAATTTGTCTGATCCTATGTGTCTTTGCTTGATGGGGAGGAATTCAATGCCAGAGGAGGCCGCACTTCGAAGTAACTCCTCAGCGGAAGAACTCTTACCCTCTGGTGCGCCATGCTTTACGAACGTCTCATCTACGCGATCGATCAGTTCATAGGCTTTTTCTTCGTTAACAAATTCTGTCAGATCTCCACCTATTTTTGGATGAAGGTTTAGCTTACCATCTGATATGCCACCGGCACCTCCGACTCCTTGGACCCCATTAAAACGCTCCTCTATATTTTTCCCCCTATCTATAACAAGAACTTCTGCTTTATCCATTAGCTCTAGGGCTGCGAACAATCCAGCAGGACCTGCACCGACAATGATTACCTTTTTCATCATCTAATTAATTGTATCACATCGTAGGACAAATACTTTTTTGACTATGAATGCATATTGTCCTCTGGTGTGAGCGATAGATGGGTATGAACGATAAAGAGCTAAAAAAGAAAATGAAGTCCCAATTCTTTAATAATTATGAGAAGTTTTACCCGGTGGAAGCATTAGGCTCATTGGGTTTTTCCAGGAGCGTGTGTAAGAGGTGTGGTAGCGGTTTCTGGAGTATGAATCCAAGAGACTTCTGCGATGAACCCGCATGTAGTGGGGGCTATCGATTCATCAATCAGAGCATCACTAAAAAGCTCGACTATAAAGAAGCTTGGGATATATACGTGGATATTTTTGAGAAATGGGGCTATGTTCCTTTGGACAGGTATCCGGTTGTATGCAGATGGTATGACCAACTCTATTTCGTGACCGCTGGTATCAACGACTTTCAGCCATATGTGGTCTCCGGGGAAGTGGCTCCACCAGCTGATGCAGTTCTTGAGCCGCAGTTTTGCCTCAGGTTTCCGGACATCGACAGCGTTGGAATCACAGGCAGACATTACACTGGCTTTATAATGGTCGGACAACACGTGTTTAACACTCCGAAGAAATTCATCTATTTTAAAGAGGAGGGCATAACTCAGATACATGAATTTTTAACAAAGGGACTTGGAATTCCTTCAGAAGAACTGTTTTTCCAAGAAGAGGTCTGGGCGGGCGGAGGGAATTTTGGTCCATGCATGGAGTTCTTTTCAAGGGGTCTTGAGCTGGGTAATCAAGTTTATATTCAATATCAATTGTTACCAGACGGCGATTACAAGGAACTCTCCACAAAAGTTATCGATATGGGGGCTGGACTGGAGAGATGGTCCTGGTTTACCCAAGGAACGCCAATGTCCTATGATACGGTATTCCCCAAGGTTATGCGATACTTATATGAAAAGACGAACATCGTTCCCGATAAAGCGTTGTGGAATAAATTCGCCAGATATGCGGGTTTGCTGAACGTGGAGGAAATCGACGATGTAAGCTCTACGTGGAATGCTGTAGCTAAACAGGTGGGCATTGAGCCTTCCACACTAAAGGGAGAGATATACAAAGTAAGGGCATTATACGCTTTGGCCGATCATACAAGAACGCTTTTGGTTGCAATACATGACGGCGCACTGCCAAGCAACGTGGGTGGGGGGTATAATCTCAGAAACATCTTAAGGCGATGTTGGTCTCTAATCGATGAATACGGTCTCGATGTGGAGATGGAGCAGTTATTCAAACTCCATATCACGGAGTTTGGGGCATGGTTTACGGAACTCAAAGACTATGGAAGCCTGTTTGATATATTGGAAACCGAGAAAAAGCGATATGATGAGACCCTTAGGAAAGATAGGGAACTGGTAAAAAGAATGATCGGACGCAAGGAGAAGTTCGATATAGGCAAATTGGTCAAATTATATGATTCCCAGGGTATAACACCCAATATCCTAAAAGAGTTTGACCCTTCTATTGTAATACCAGATGATTTTTATTTGAGGGTGCAGATGTTGCATGAAAAGTCCGAGCAAAAAAGGGAAATATCGGGTCATGACATCGAAAGAATACCTCAGACAAAGTTGCTGTTCCGTGAAGAGCCTGATTCGAGAGAATTTAGGGCTGAGGTTCTGCATAGAATCACTCCGACCAAGATAGTGCTTGATCAAACGCTTTTCTACCCGACAAGTGGCGGACAATTACATGACACTGGAACGATCAACGGCGTAAAGGTTCTTGACGTCATCAAGGACAATGGCGTTGTCATACATGTTTTAGAAAAACCCATTCAAGGAGATCAGGTTCATGGCATAATAGATTGGGGGGTGCGAAAAGTCCTGTCAGAGCATCATACTGCCACCCATATTGTTAATTATGCTGCCAGGAAGGTTCTGGGAGATCACATATGGCAAGCAGGCGCGGAAAAAACTTTGGAAAAAGCCAGATTGGACCTCACTCACTACAAATCATTGAGCTTTGAACAAATACAGGAAATAGAGAAAGTGGCCAATGATGTTGTGATGGAAGATGTTCCAATTCTAATCAAGGAAATGCCAAGGAACGAAGCCGAAAAAAAGCACGGTATGGGGATCTATCAGGGCGGCGCAGTTCCCGGAAAGAGATTGAGAATTGTCGCCATCGGCAAATATGATGTCGAAGCCTGCGGAGGGACCTATGTGAAAAGTACATCGCAAGTGGGACCCATCAAGATCATAAACTCAGAAAGAATACAAGATGGTGTTGTTCGATTGGAATACGTTTCCGGAGAGCGTGCGATTAAAGAAATACAGCGCCAAGCATCAATTCTAAGAGAACTGTCAGATCTTTGGGCAGTCTCGCCGGATGATATTTCAAAGACTGCAAATAAGTTTTTCAGGGAGTGGAAAGAACTCCAAAAAGAGAAAGCCAGACTGAAAGAGGAGTTGGCAAAGTCCAGAGAGTCAGATTTAATCAAGAATGCGGAGTTGGTTGGCGATCTCCGCATCGTTTCGAAGATTCTGCCGGGTGCAGATGCTGAGGAATTAAGGGAAGTCGCATCGCATTTGGCAGAGAAACATCCCGACATCGTTGTAATTCTTGGAACTGCTGATTCGAACAGGGCATATATATGTGATGCTTCAGGTAATTATGCAATAGAACGAGGCATCAATGCTAATCTTATCGTAAGAGAGATGTGCAAGGAAGTGAGTGGCAGCGGAGGGGGGACTTCTCGACTTGCACAGGGCGGCGGTCCAGACGCAGAAAAGCTGGATCAAGCCATGAAAAAAGGTCTAGAATTGGTTAAAAAACAACTCAGGTGAAATTTAAGATGTTACTAGAATGCATCGAATGTAAAGCCCAATATCCTGACACAGAGATAATTTACACATGCCAAAGATGTGGCGGACTTCTGGATGTCATATACGATTATTCAAAGATCGACCTCAGGGTTCAAAAGCTAAAGCAACCCCCGTCCGTATGGAAATATGCCTCGCTTCTGCCTATCAAGATGGAGCCCGTAACCCTAAAAGAGGGAGGAACTCCACTTTACAAATGCGACAGGCTTGCGAAAAAAATCGGCATTCATGAATTATACGTCAAAAATGAGGGCCTAAATCCCACTGGCTCTTTCAAGGATAGAGGAATGACCGTTGGCGTGTCGAAGGCAATCGAACTGGGTATGAAGACGGTCGCATGTGCATCCACTGGTAATACTTCTGCATCCCTGGCAATCTACGCTGCAAAAGCCGGCATTTCTGCTGTTGTACTGCTGCCGGAGGGTAAGGTTGCCATGGGTAAGGTAGCACAAGCACTGATGCATGGCGCTAAGGTGATCACCATCAGGGGCAACTTCGACGATGCGTTTAGGTTGGTGCGCGAATTATGCGAGCAAAGGGAATTTTATCTGCTTAACTCAATCAATCCTTTCCGCCTGGAAGGGCAGAAGACCATCGGCTTTGAAATCATAGACCAACTGGGCTGGAAATCGCCAGATAGGGTCGTTCTTCCGGTTGGTAACGCCGGCAACATTTCCGCCATCTACAAGGGCTTCTCCGAGTTCAAACGATTTGACATCATCGATGAAATTCCCAGGATGACGGGCATTCAATCAGAGGGCGCATGCCCGATCTTTAATGCTTTTAGTAAAGGCGCCAGGAAAATCGTACCAGAGAAACATCCGGAGACCATTGCATCTGCCATAAGAATCGGCGATCCGGTGAACGCGCCGAAAGCGCTTCTTGCGATCTATGATTCTGGCGGGCTGGCAGAAAAGGTATCAGACGACGAGATAATAGATGCCCAAAAAAGTCTGGCCAGACTGGAGGGCATCGGTGTGGAGCCAGCCAGCGCAGCATCAATTGCAGGTCTCACAAAATTGAGGGAGAAAGGTGTGATACAGCCGGACGAGCGCGTTGTTTGCATCACCACCGGACATCTATTGAAAGATCCGGAGGAAGTGATAGGTGTTTGTGGTAAGCCGATGGTGGTCGAGGCAGACATAGAGGCGATACGTGCCGTTATATCTAATGAAGATTCGGTTGAATATTTGGGTGCGGTTTTGCAGAGCGTTCGATAAGGGT
>JAQURP010000008.1 GCA_028715545.1 Methanocellales archaeon
CCAACGTCGACGGAGGATAGGATGAGGATCATATCAAGCGCTGCCCATGGCTTCATCTATTTGGTCAGTCTGCTAGGGGTCACTGGAGCCAGGGAAGAACTCTCTGTGGCAGTAAAGGATATGGTCGGCAAAGTCCGAAGGGCTGCGAAGAAAGAAAATCCCATAGCTGTTGGTTTCGGCCTTTCTTCTCCCGGTCACGTACGAGATGTCATCAGGTCAGGTGCTGACGGTGCCATTGTCGGAAGTGCTATAGTGAATATCATAGCCAAGAACAATGATGATGAAGAAAAAATGCTGCGTGAGATTAGGGAATTTGTCTCGCAGCTCAAAGAGGCAACACATATTTAAGAGAGTTAAAGATAACAACCATAGAAATTATAAACATTATTTATCATTTTTAACACCATATCCAATCAAACCCTTAGTACATATTCAAACAATTATCAAAACATGAAAGACAGAAAAATCCTGAAGATTGGATCAAGCTATATGATCACTCTGCCCATGGACATCGTGAGAGGCTTCGGCTGGAACGAGAACACTAGGATAAAGGTACTAAAGGATAACGGGGAAAAAGACGCTGGAGATAGGAGAGGCGTGAAAGCTTTATATCTGGTAATTAGATTTGGGCAACGTTCCCAAAGGATGAAGAGTAGCGAAGCCTTTTATTCGCTGTTAGGCGATAAACTGTTGCAATGCTTGCCAAGCTCCTATAATGTCGCCAGGAGCGCCTGAGAAAGCATGCGTCATCGTCCTGCCTGTTTTTGATTCAGTGTCAATTCTCAAAACACCTTTTTTAATAAGTCCTTTCTCCGAATATTTCATGTCCACTATATCTTCAAAACGAATAGTAATGGCATTGTCTCTTGGTATTAAACCCGTCCTTGCGAAAAGAAGTATCTTCTTCTCTGTTATGTACAGAACATATCTTCCTGAACCGTATTCTACTGTCCCACTGGTCTGAAACGTGATATTCTCAGCTGCTCCTATAAAATCTTCAAGGGGCATATAAAAAAGTTAGTATATCTACCCATAAACTTTTCGGTATCTGCAAATCTACTCTCCTAAAGCAAGTTACCCCTCTCTAAATTACTTTCCAGTTCTTGTCCACTTTTATAGCAGAACGAGACAAATAGGCATGGCCCCGTTTAAAATCAGACTATATTGGGATTGAAAGACTATATTAATGGTATATCTTCGTCGTTAAACGAGTTAAAATCAGACCATAGTGGGATTGAAATTAGGTTTGGGGGTAAAGTTTTATCCAACGTTAAAATCAGACCATAGTGGGATTGAAATCTTGGACGTATCACAAGAAAAATCTCAAAGTCGTCGCGTTGCAAAAAGAGTCTAATAAAACGAGGATTGAAACGTTGAAGTCAGTATTTGCCTTGCTGTGAACTCTAACCCGCATTGCAAAAAAGTCTAATAAAACAAGGATTGAAACAATCTAAAAAGTGGTACAACAAATGGGGCAGTGCAAATGGCCGGGATGCGAGTGAAAACAAATGACAGAAATTGCAAATTTATATGAAACAATATTCAAGCGGAAGTCAGTAAGAAGGTACGATCCTAATCCTCTGGATGAAAAAACGCTTGCAGGGATTTTATCATTCCTGAACACTCTGAAGCCTCTGTATGGCGGTATCAAAACCGAGGTAAAGATTGTGCCTCAAAAAAACGTCTGGAGCCTGCAGCCGAAAGCCCCGCACTACCTGGCGGTATTTTCCGAAACCAAAGACGGGTACCTGACAAATGTGGGATTTATGATGCAGCAGATGGACCTGTTCCTTTCGTCTATCGGCATCGGTGCATGCTGGCAGGGAATACCTAAACTTTCAAAGGAAGCCCTGAGAAGTTCGAATCTTAAATTTGTAATTGTTCTTGCGTTCGGCAGACCGGCGGAGACATTATACCGGAAGAGTATTTCTGAATTTAAAAGAAAACCCATTGAACAGATACGTGATTTTGCAGGAGCCGATGAATTGCTGGAACCAGCCCGACTTGCCCCATCCGCCGTAAACAACCAGTCCTGGTTTTTCACCGGCAAAGAAGGTGTTATACACGCATACTGCACCAAGCCGAAGTTCCTAATGGGAGCATGGATCAGGATTGACATTGGTATAGCTCTCTGTCATATCTGGATTGCCGCAGAACATTTCGACAAAAACGTTGAATTCATTAACAACGAAAAAGTTCTGAGTAGTCATCCCAAAGGGTGTCATTACATAGGAACTCTTAGTATCAAGTAAACAAATGTATCCCCAGAATTCTGTAAAAAGTGGTATAACAAATGGGGACAGGTCATTCAAGAGGCACATCCATTAAAACAAGTATTGAAACTAATAAAAGGATAATGCCCTTTTATCGATTTACCCAAAAACCTCTCCTAAAATCATCCCTTTGACTCTTATTTGCTGGAGCTTGCTGGCGAGTATCTTTGCATCATCCAGTTTTCTCTTTTTATCAGCATAGATTGTGAGTAAAAGGCTCCCCTTTTTCAGTTCCTTCCCTTTTTTTGAATCTTAAAAAATCCCTGTTCCTCTAATTCGCGTTGTATAAATTTCCCTTAATGTCTCGTTGAACTCATCGGGAAAAACTATTTTTTCATCCACTCTTATATAAACAAGTCAAGGGCATTTAACCCTTTTTGCCCCTTATTGTTTTTCTGGCGGATACCACGACAAAAGCTCCACTTCTATGGGAACTATTTGAGAACTATAAGCTCCAAGGTGCCCATATTTTGCACCATATTCAAAAGTTCCATTTATTCTGACTTTCCCATAGTATTCCAAGGGTCCCATCATTTGTTGTTGATAGAGCTTGTCATAGACTTCTTTGGATATTCCCCCTTCAACCCAGAGCATTCTACCTTTTGGTACAAGGTGCCCCTCAGCATATCCTGAATATTCCAACTTCTCACTCAAAACAATGATTTCAAAGCCATTAAAGTAAAAACCCTCTATAGTAACATAACAGCCATCATATTGATCCGGATTAGTAAACAATTGATCAAATGTAACCTCTTGTGTTTTCGTTGCTGGCTCTTCAATACAACCGATGGTTAACACAATTATCGATAACAACAATACACAAGCTAGTGCAGTATGTCTATTCATATTTAGAATTTTTATTTAGAATTAGATGTAATAAATTTGATTAATAATATGGATGGCGTGTTTATTAACAGGAATAACGGTACACTGTTATATTCACCATATAAAAGTATACACAAATGTGATGAATATTCACGCAAGGTGCAAGAATGGGGAAATTCATAAGTTATGTAGAGCATCCGTTAGCAATGCATTGGTGGGGTTTCCTTTTTTTTACGTTTTCCTGATTATCGGCATCATCACATCAGCTACGAAAATAACGATCGCAAACTTCACACCCATGTTCTGGCTCTTATTAGCCATTGCCAGTATTTTGGCTATGGTATAGAATGTCACGATACGTATACTAGCCAGTATGAAAAGTTAAATGGAAAAGCATTGATATTAAGTGGTGCGATTCTAGCTATATGCTGGAGAATAAGTATTAAGACATCTCAAAAAACTGCATTAATAATGAGTTAAAATGCTGTCAACACTTTAAAATGTTGTCAGCATAAACTTTAAAGATGGTAAGGGTGAAAAATGGCAGATAAGACCACATCGATGGCAGATAAGACTACTTCGCCATTAATGGGTACGGTGAAATATCGAAATGGAAGCAATTTTCGTAAAACTCTTAATCAAGCTTTAAATATTTTTTTAAAAGATGCTTTGAGAGTTGCCCTCACAAATCCATTACAGGCTTATTCTTTCGTTAGAACGTTGAGTTGGCAGCAAAAAGCTGCTCGAGTAAGATCGAAATTGGAGCGGGAAGGTATCCATGTACCGCCAATTATGATTCTTAGTGTCACTAACAGATGTAATCTCCATTGTAAGGGTTGCTATCACCAAGCTTTAGATCGATCATCCCAGCCTGAAATGAGTGAGTCTAAATTAAGGAGTATTTTTGTCGAAGCAAAGGAACTTGGGATTTCGTTTATGGTCCTTGCTGGAGGTGAACCTTTGGTTCGTCGGGAGATTTTGGATATGACCAAGAATTTCCCAGAGATCATTTTTCTAGTATTTACTAATGGTTTGCTGATAGATGATGAAGTGATCGCGAAGCTGAAAGGACAAAGAAATTTCGTACCAGTAATCAGTCTGGAAGGTTGGGAAGAAGATACAGATGCACGGAGAGGTAAAGGGGTGTATGAGCACCTACAAGGAATAATTGGAAAGATTAAGAGTATAGATTTATTTTGGAGTGTCGCTCTAACGGTAACAAGGTCAAACTTTGCTACCGTCACTGATGATCAGTTTATACAGGCCTTAACTGATTTGGGTTGTAAGCTGTTTTTCTTTGTCGAATATACTCCGATTACAGAAGGAACCGAAGACTGGGTCATTACAGATGAGCAGAGAGTAAATCTCTTAGATTTGAGGGATTCATTTCGTTCGAAATTTTCAGCCCTGTTCATTGCCGTTCCAGGTGATGAAGAAGAAATCGGGGGCTGTTTATCTGCTGGGCGAGGTTTTGTACACGTTAGCGCAGAGGGTAATGTCGAACCATGCCCCTTCTCCCCCTATTCGGATACAAACCTAAGGGATTCGTCACTCAAGGATGCCTTGCAATCTGAATTTCTAAAGACAATTCGTCAAAACAATGAACAATTGAGTGAAACGGAAGGTGGTTGTGCGCTCTGGATAAAACGTGAATGGGTTCGATCTTTGCAACAGACGGACTAATTTATTTTCTGCAAGTTAACTAAAAATAGGTTATTTCTGGTCTTTTTCTTCCTTGAACTAAAAATGAATACGTCGATATTTTTAATCATAATGAAAATATTCCAAGCTATATTATTGAATTCATCTATGAAAGTTAGAAAAAGTAAATCTAAATTCGTTCTTTGGTGTCACTATTTGTTTTTGTGATGTAAGGTGGTACCAGCGCTGCAGAAATTGCCAAAGCAGGTCCTACATACAGACCCGACCACCCGAAAAGTGCTATCATTCCTATCAATATTAGAACCGCCCTCCTCCGAGGCGTTAAATCAGGCTTGTTACGAACCGCATACATAAATGTGAATAACGCGAGTAATAGGTATATAAAGACGAATAACAGGGTTAAAACTACCTCTCCTTTGAATCCTGTAACTCTAAAGGTTAACAGAATCTGGTAGATTGTATTGGCAGCAGATCCTAGAAAAGCCAGTCCTGCGAAAGCCGCCAACCACTTGGATATTCCTTTTGGGGCTTTACCCTGCTTGCTACGCCAGTATAGTATAATTCCTCCTATAACTAACATCAAGATTATTGGTAACAAGGTGACGAACCGATTCTGACCTTACCAGGCATAGACTCCCTGTAAATTGTATGGGACCATTACTATCTCGATTGGAGTGAATTCCTCAATATAACCCACCGCAAGACCGTAGTTGCCAGTCATATGGTCATTATTGAATACTACAAGGTAGTAGACCCCATCCGTTGGAGCTTTCATGTTAAGGTTTACAATCTCGTAGATCCAGCCGGGCGAGAAAGGTTCATATGTAGCTTGTACCGGATCGATCCCATTTACAACGATTGTCCCATAACCATCAGGAACTTCAACATAGGCAGGCAAGATGTCCTTTTGGGTATTTCCCGGTACCATCAAGGCGATTGAAGGTAGGAAACCAGAGTTTGATGGGCTGTTGGGTGTGAATACAGAGATTTGTATCTTATCTCCGCTGTATATCTGGAACTTGTAATAATCACCTTTGTCTGGATGTTTCAGTTTAGTGTAAATGGCCCAAGATTTCGAAGGATCATCAATCTGGTGTGCGGTTGCTGGGCTGTAATTCTCGTCTGGAAACAGGGGTGAATGAGCTAAGGCTGTCGCCACCAACGTAAAAACTAATGCTGTGGTCAATAGTGCTATAAATATTGTGGATCTCATTTGGGACATGTGAAATCCAACCTCAATTCAGTAATAAGATTCTTTTGTTAATTATTCTTTTTCCTTATTGGGTTTTACAAGTCTCAATTTTAAAACTTTCTGCTATAGCAATGCAATGCTTATGTTATCTACTATTCCCTTATTTTAAGATATATGAGCCCGGCGAACAACACTGCAAGACCATGTAGGATTATTGGTATCCATAGAAACTCGAGGCGGATCATATTCACGAAGCTTCTCCCATAGCCTATTGGTGTTGGTAGGTAGAGCCATACTAAAAAGCCAATATAGGCCAAAGTGACCATCCAGTAAATTCCCCTATCTAATTTGAATGCATAGAGGTATGTGAAGACAAACATAAAAGCGAAACCTGAGAAAAACATAGGCCACATAACCGGACTATTAAAAAATGAAGTATTGAAGACTGCGACTATTACAGCGTGAATAGCGACGTAGCTCTCTAAAAGTATTATCCATTTCTTGTCAAAATGCATCCAAGTCCAAGCCAGCGTAACTTGGGTGAAGAGCAAGAACATGTAAAAGAACCCAGAGAGCAGTTGTGGATCCGCTGCCATCGGATGGAACCAAAATGTATAGACAAGAGCCCAAGCAAATATGTACATGTGACTACGCCTAAAGAATGCAGTAACTTGAGAAGTGAGGGGTTTTCCTAGTTTTCTTCCCATAAAAAGACCACGTCTAGGATTTTCAAGTATTAGCACTATTGCCAACATGATTATCACCGAGCCCTGACTAGTAAAAATTGGGGTATCCTGTGCGAGTCCATCGAACCATATGTGGGTCTGGATAAGATGCAGTAAAACAAAGAATAAATTGACTGCTAAGGCCACTAAGCTGTATTTAGGCAAGCCAAAAAAAGAGTGTGATCTAAACCCGTTAAGATCTCTTTGCCCGAAGTAGATCGCTACCCAAATTGAGAATTGGTGCCCTAAATATAATAACCAGACTATAATCATTCCCAAGAAGTCACGACTGGGTAACTTCCAGTAGTACCACGATGCCCCTTGATCAGGGATAAGGGAACCAACAAAATAATTGAGATTTGGCCCAAGTAGCCAAATCAATATAGTGAAACAAAAGGCAAAGATCAATCCGAAAGTCCATAGGTACAGTGCTGAACTAGACTTCGAATCAATAATCTGAGAGTTCATTGCAATCGCCAACAATATCTTTTATCTAATGGTTTTCACAAATCTATCTCATTTAAGACTATCTACTATGATCTTTAATATATGCGTTCTTGTTTTGCTAAAAGAGAGTATAAGAGAATATAAGTGTAAAATTTTCTAATGTCCACATTGAACGAACATTAGGATTTTTTTTTACGTTCTTGCACAAAAGTTTAATAAAACAAGGATTGAAACTAAATCTCTTTTGAATCTGGTGATTTCTATTTCATGCCGTTGAAAAAAGCCTAATAAAATATTGATTTAAATATTTTCCTGATAGTCCGTAATACCTCTCGCCATATTGACAATTAATTTTATTGATCTAACCAATATTCCAATTCCTATCCCGAGGGAAATGAAGATTAGGGCTATAGTAACGCCAAAATGCACAGAATCAGCTATTATTGTGTTGGGCATTACACTAAAGTCGAAGGGAAACACAGACAAAAGAGTTGCAATTGTGGCCAGCCCAAAGGCATCTATTACAATCTGGAGGACCTCGCGCAATATGTATCTGTCCAATATAATCAAGACAACGTGACTTACTATGGTGATTACTAGGGTCGTATTAAGAATCGGCAACCATAAATTAATGTCTTCTGTAAAGAGAGGCTGTCTTATCCAGGTTGTAATGCCTCCGACAGTTTCCAAATGATAATAAGCAACATACTGATTGAAAAAATTGAAGAATATTAACAAAACAAAACCACAAGCTATGGCAAAGGCAGAAGCAGTTATTCTAGCCTCTCGCTTACTTAAGATATGTTTCTCCACTTTAGTGATGATTGGTTTCTCCGAATCTGCATCTGTAATTGGTTCCTTTTTCTGATATTCATCTGTTGCTCCTATCGAGTCAACCATTTTTTCTGCAATATCTCCGGCCCAGGCTAGCTTGTATCGCTCACCACTGTAGGCTTTGCTCATAAGGATTATCCATAGTATGAACCCGAGAATAAATATGATCGAGGAAAATGCACTACCAACTACCGGTATTAGTCCGAAAATAGCCCCCAAAAAGGTAATAGTGCCGAAGACTACCATGGACTGGGCAGCATGAAAACGAACCCAGCTATTTTTCTCTTCTAAAATAAAAAATATAATGCCGCTTATCCATCCACCAACATAACATAATGCTCCAGCAACATTTGGCAATAGCCCTGTGCTTGTTGTGTCGGATATTTTTTGCCTCTCTCGCTTTATTCGCTCTCTTGCTTCAATCCTTGCCTTCTCCTCCTCGTAGATTCTATTTTTTTCCTCGGGTGATAACTCCATAGTAATCACATCTTTATTCTACATTTTAATCTTATCTTATAATATAATAGCTATAAATATCCTCATTTTAAATAACCAGAGTTGGAGATACGCCTCTTTACCTGGTGGAATTGCTAGATTATGATGGATCAAGGTTTCAATGGATGGACCCATAAAACTAGGATTGCAGCCTTAAAACAAGTCGAGTCTTACCTGATTTTTTATCTTGGTATCTACGAATTCAGACCGATATATTTAAGCCCCATAAGTGTGTTACTATGTCACATACTAACACATAGGTGAGAAAATGAGTGATATGGGTAAAAGCGTGCGCATGGAGAGAATCATAGATAGAAAAAGCGGCAATACAGTGATCGTGCCGATGGACCATGGGGTTTCTTCAGGCCCCATAGAGGGGCTTATTGACATGAAGAGAGCCATAGATTCCGTTGCAGAAGGAGGAGCGGATGCAGTACTGCTCCATAAAGGAAGCGTTAGGGCAGGGCACAGAGGATATGGAAGAGACATCGGCTTGATAGTTCATTTATCGGCAAGCACTTCCTTAGGTCCGGATCCGCTCAACAAGGTGAGGGTTACAACCGTGGATGAAGCGATCAAGCTTGGAGCAGATGCCGTATCAGTACACGTAAACATAGGGGCTGAGAACGAGCCGGAAATGCTCCGCAATCTAGGAGAGACCGCACAGATTTGTGAGGAATGGGGGATGCCCTTGCTGGCAATGATGTACCCCAGGGGGCGAAAAGTCACAGATGAGCATGATGTGAAGTTCGTGAAGCATGTCGCTAGGGTGGGAGCTGAACTATGTGCTGACATCATCAAGACGAACTACACAGGCACACCAGAATCTTTTAGAGAGGTGGTAGAAGGAACTCCGGTACCAGTGGTTATAGCAGGAGGACCTAAGATGGAGACCGACAAAGAGGTTCTGGAAATGATAAAAGAGGCGATGGATGCTGGTGGTAGGGGGGTATCAATAGGAAGAAACATATTTCAGCATAGAAATCCAACAAAAATGACGAGGGCAGTGGCAGGTATCGTACACAAAAATATTTCCGTCAAAGAAGCATTGGAGATTCTGGAATGAAAAAAAGCATATGGATCAAGGCAGATCAAGGCTCTTGGGAAATTCGCAAAAAAAAGATTACAGACGGTCTGGAGTGCGGAGTGGATACCGTACTCGTCGATGAGGACGATGTTCCGAAGGTAAGGGAGCTTGGAGATATTAACATAGCTGCATTTTTTCAGAACGGAGAAAGCGATGCGGATATTCTGGTGGTGGGGAAAAACAGCGAATGTGATGCCACGATTTCACTTCCGCGAGATTTTAGCGACTCAAGGGACCTAAGCTTGCTCTCCCAGCTAAAGGTAAAAGAAAGGGAGATAGCTGCATACGTCTTGATAAAGGGAAAAGAATACGAGAAATTTGCAGCCGAGTTAGGGAAGATATGTGACCATCTGATCGTCATTGGAACGGATTGGAAGGTCATTCCCCTGGAGAACCTGATAGCAGCGCTACAAAAGCACGATGTAGAGATCATTGCGGGCATAAACAGCTCCTCGGAAGCTAAGGTTGCCTTGGAAACGCTTGAGCATGGATCAGACGGAGTATTATTGGAAACAAAAGATCTGTCTGAGATCAAGCGAACTGTCCAGATTGCTGAGATTGCTGGAGTGGAGCCCCTATCTCTAACACCCGCAAAGATCACAAGGGTTAAAGCGGTTGGAATGGGCGATCGTGTATGCGTGGATACCTGCTCGCTTTTGAGCAAAGGTGAAGGTATGCTGATCGGCTCGCAGTCCAATGGCTTGTTCTTAGTTCATGGAGAAACCGAGGAAAGCCCGTATGTTTCGCCACGTCCTTTCCGCGTAAATGCTGGTGCAGTTCATGCATATGTGTATGTGGGCGGCAAGACAAAATATCTGTCTGAGCTGCAGAGCGGGGATGACGTAACCGTCGTAGATCACCGAGGGCTGTCGAGAAAAGCGACGATAGGACGAATAAAGATAGAACGTAGGCCCCTAATGCTCGTTGAAGCACAGGTTAAAGGTGATAAAATCAAGACTATTCTTCAGAATGCAGAGACCATCAAACTGGTGACCCGAGACGGAACTCCCAGAGCTGTCACAGAGCTGAAAGAGGGTGATGAAGTCCTGGTCCATTATGAGGAAGGTGGTAGGCACTTTGGAATGAAGATCGAAGAGACTATCATTGAGAGATAGGAGTATCTATCTATGCGCATAGGTGATGTCGAACTTGATACGCCAAAAATAGTCGGAGTGATCAATAGCATCGATGAAGTCGATACGGCTGAAAAAACTGGGGCAGACTTACTTGAGATCAGAATGGATTTACTCGACGAGAAAGAGGATGTGGTAAGGTTCTTTGAAGACGTAACTGATGCCACATCTCTACCGATCATCGCGACCGATCGTCTGAAGAGCGAGGGTGGGTCGTTTGTCGGTTCCGAAAATCAAAGAATTTCAATGCTGATGTCCGTTATGGAGTACGCCGATGCAGTTGATATCGAGCTTAGGTCAGCAGAGAAGGATTTTGTGATAGAAAAGGCGAGAAAGAGAAAGATGGTGGCAATCGTCTCCTATCATGATTTCGCTGGAACACCTTCTAAGGAAAAAATGTTGAGAATATTGAAGGAGGCTCGTCAAATAGGTGATATTCCGAAGCTTGCAGTCATGGCTAACTCTCTCAGTGATGTCATCTCCTTGCTGGAAGTCACGCTTCAGGCACAAAAGCCCTTTTGCACTATAGCTATGGGTTCTCTCGGAAAACATTCAAGAGTGATAGCACCGCTATATGGCTCTGCGTTGACCTATGGTCATGTCGTCGGAGAGGGAAAAGCACCAGGACAATTATCTGTAGGGGAACTAAGAAATGTGCTTGATGCCTTGGTGGGATAGATGAAAAAGATATATGGAGTTATCGGAGACCCGATCGAGCAAAGTCTATCGCCAATTATGCATAATGCAGCCTTTCGAAAATTGGGAATAAACGGAGTATACTATGCCTTTCGAGTTAGCTTGGAAAATATGACCAGTGCTATCTTGGGCGCAAAAGCGCTTGATTTTGGTGGACTGAACGTGACAATACCTCTTAAGGAAAGGGCATTGGATGTGGTCGGTGCTGATCCTATTGCCAAAAAAATAGGTGCAGTTAATACCATTGATTTTAAGGACAAAATCATCGGCTACAATACCGATGGTATCGGCGCAAAACGGGCTTTGGAGAAGCACAATATCGATGTATCGGATAAGAGCGTTTTAATCCTTGGCTCTGGTGGTGCAGCTAGGGCAATTGCGTTTCAGTTCGCACAGGATGGAGCGACACTGGTCATCGCCAATAGAACTGTATCTAGGGCAGTTGGGCTCGCACAAGAGGTCAGAGCCATGGGCGAAGGCGATGCAATTGGCATTGGTCTGGAGAGTCTCCCTCTGCTCATAAAAAAAGCTGACATCTTGGTCAACTCAACTTCGGTCGGGATGCTCCCTCACACGGATAAAACGTTGGTGACTTCAGACCAGATGCACTCTGATTTGGTCGTATTTGACGTTGTGTACAATCCCATCGAGACTAGATTGCTTAGGGAAGCCAAAAAGGCAGGTGCAATTACCATAGATGGGGTCGACATGCTTGTGCACCAAGGGGCGGAATCGTTCAAGATATGGACGTCCCAGAATGCGCCAATAGATGTGATGGGAGATGCTGTGAGATGCGCTCTAAAGTGTTGATTATCGGCGGGGCAGGGGACATGGGGCAGTGGTTTGCACGTGCTCTCAAGAGGAGGGACTATGCAGTCAGCATAGCGGACATCGATCCTCAGGCCCAAGAAGTGGCTAGGGAATTAGGGATCGGTTTTGTGGAAGACGTAACAAAAGCAGTGGTCGATTTTGACATCGTGCTAATCTCAGTACCGATAAATGTCACCGAAGAGGTAATAGGCAAAGTAGCACCCCATATGCGTCCCGGCAGCTTACTCATGGACATCACATCGGTCAAGAAAGGTCCTATGGGAGCGATGAGAAAGGCGCCAAAAGGCGTTGAGATAATCGGCACGCATCCAATGTTCGGTCCCACGGTGTCAGAACCCTTAGGTCAGACCGTGATTCTGGTGACGGTGGACGGGCTGTGCGAGAATTGGCTCCCGAAGATAGTCGCCCTTTTTGAAGATAAGGGCGCACACGTGGAATTTCTTTCTGCGGAGGAACATGATCAGATGATGGCAGTTATTCAGGGATTAACTCATTTTGCCTACATAGCAGTCGGTGCTACTATGGATGCCCTTGAGTTCGATCTCAGCAAATCAAGGCGATTTATGAGTCCTGTGTACGAAGTAATGGTCGACTTCGTGGGGAGAATTCTGGCTCAAAATCCCCACTTATATGCCATGATTCAGGCAAGCCCAGATGTGAAAAAAGTGCATGATACCTTCATAAAACAGTGTTTAGAGCTGTCGAAGAGCGCTGAGTTTGGAGAAACTGAAAAATTTGTTAGATTGATGAGGAACGCCGCGAGTCATTTTGGCGACACCGAATCCGCCTTAAGAAGGTCTGACAAGCTCGTTAACGCAAAAATAACAGAGCTTGAGACACTGGTCCAATCTATCGGAGAGGAACGGGGGTTCAGGCATATATATTCTGGTGTTGTGCATGTTGGGATCGTTAGGAAAGTTACACCTCAGGAGGTTTTGCTGGAGAAGGGGGGAAAAAGGACAGAGTTGAAGATCGAGAATGTCAGTCTGCTTAGTGCAGACGAACTTCTCCAGTGGAAGATAGATAACTTGGTGCCCCATAGGAGAGACATATCTGTGGCTTTGTTGGAGAGCGTAAAGCCAGATATTATCGCTGGAATCCTAGATGGCGTGGATGGCATCCTTTCAGTGGATCAAATTGACACCTATGAGATTAAAAAAGGTCATGTCAGCCTTACATACCGAATAGAAATAAGGGGGGACAAAGACCCAAGTGAGGTTCAACATAAGGTGGAAGAATTGTTAGAGGGAATTGGCGGTGAGATACGATAATTATCTGTCGCATCAAATTATAGTAGACTTCTTTAACAAAGATCCAGGAGGAAAAATATGGAGGATCTATCCAGAATAGAATTGACAGCAGGTATCATTGGCGGTATCGGACTTGGGCTGTTGTTGGGAAGTGAATATTCCGGGAGATATGCAACTCTTTTGGGAGCTGGCTTAATATCGATATTCATTGTTGTTCTGGGTGCCCTGTCTTACCAAATTAAGAAGAAGTTAGGGGAATAGAATAAATAAAAGGCTACTGAAAGATGGGTATTGGGTGCCAGATTCAATTAAAATAAAAATAGACTATGTTTAAATTTCGCTTGGTGTGTCTTTGAAAATAAAGTGAGAAATTGACTCCAGGTTAAACGAATAAATAAAAATGGCTGTTAATAGTAGTTGTGTGAAATAAAAATGGGTCGATACAAAATTCACAAGATTTAATAAATAGAGTAATTAAGATTGAATATGTTGAAAAGAAAAACCATCCCAAAAAAAGTTCAAATCATTGTATGGAAACGAGATTATTGGACTTGCCGATATTGCAATGAGCCTGTTTTTTTAATCCTACATTTAAGCTATTTGAAAAACTAAGTCCAAACCACGGGTATTACCACCCTCATGGTAAAAGTGATGTTAGACATCAATTTATTGAAAAAAGGATGGCAAGTATAGATCATGTAGTACCTCTCAAAAAAGGAGGTTCTGATGAAATAGATAATTATGTGACTGCTTGTTGGGAATGTAATTTGAAATTCAGAGAAAAATCATTTGAAGAAAGAAAACCTAAACCACTCCCAATTAATAAAATGGCTGCTAAACTAAATTGGGATGGTTTTTCATCTCTTTACATAAAACTTAATAAAAACAAAGATGAATGGATAAAACTCTTAGAATCAGATAGACAAAATGAATAATATGGTATAACGCGACCCATTTTCACTCTCCTCACAGCTTCGCTGTTCTTAGGCACGTTGCACTCTCGCTAAAGCTAGGCTCACTTAACAGCGGATAAACGGCTCAAGTCTTGCAGACTTTCGCCCAAATTTCTTTCGCTTCGCTCAAGAAACTTCGTTTATCCGCATACGTTATGTTCAATTCAGTCTCCTTTAAGTGGAATTCACCAGAAACGTTTATTAATACGTTTGTATTCGAAAATTTAGTATGAGTATCAATCACGACGCACCCGTGAAAAAGAAAGGAGCATCAAAACCAAAGGACTATTTGGCGCGCAACTCACGCTATCACAGAAAGTTCGCGATCATGGCGGCAAAAGAGGCCGAGCGAGTCCTCCATATTTTTGAAAAAGAACGTCCAGATGATGATCGCCCGCGTAAAGCGATACAAGCGATCAGGGATTGGGCGCAGGGAGAGCGGAAGCTGGGAATGGCAGAGGTGCGGAAACTCTCGCTTGATGCTCATGCGGCTGCACGCGAATCTAAATCGGACGCAGCAAGATTCGCGGCTCGCGCAGCCGGACATGCCGTCGCAACCTGGCATGTGCCGACTCATGCTATGGGCGCTCCCATATATGCTTGCAAAGCTATTGTCGCGAGCAAAGACAAAATGCCTAATGATGGCGGGTTGTAGGCTGAAAAAACCTTATTTTTCGGGCAGTGTTATGTCAGGCCTTTGCTAGAGAAGAACTACTTCATTTCTTTTACAAAGAAGTAAATTCAGCCCGAACTCAAAAATTTTCCTTCGGAAAGTTGCACTAAATTTTTGTCCTTCGGAGAATATAACACGCATTAATAGACTTCGCTAGGTTGCACCTCGCTCCGTCCAAATATGCTCCGCTACGCTCTGCAAACTTCGGTTAATGCGATACGTTAGTTGCAATTTGCTACGAGAAACGAACGGAAGCCCTGCTACTGCACTTTCGATACAAAACATTTATCAGTGTTAGTACAATTAAAATAAAATCAATATGATTCCAAGGGACGTATTACAAAAGAGATTCAGAATTTTCATCTTGCTATCTTTGTTTATTTTGTTGATGGAGGTAGCTGGAGGTATATTTACAAACAGCTTGGCATTGTTAAGTGATGCTGGTCATGTTCTCCTTGATTTACTGGCCCTTCTATTGGCTTATTTTTCAATACGGATTTCGCAAAAGGTCGCGACCAAAAAATTTACATTTGGATTTTATAGGGCAGAAATCCTCGTAGCAATTATAAACGGTGCTATGCTCATTTTTGTTACCATTTACATTTTTTATGAATCTTACCTTCGATTTCTGTCTCCTCAGCCGATAAAAGGGTCTGAAATGCTTATAATTTCAGCTGTTGGGCTTTTGGCTAATTTATATGTTGTAGTAAAAATGCAAGGTTATGAAAAACAAAATCTGAATGTAAGAGGAGCATATCTTCATGTGTTGAGCGATACTCTATCATCGGTTGGTGTTGTCATTGCAAGCATATTAATTGTCATTACTGGCAATTACATTTTTGATCCCATAATAAGTGCAATAATAGGATTATTTATTTTAATAGGTTCTCTGCAATTGATAAGAGAATCTGCTCGTATACTCATGGAAGCAACGCCCAAGAACATTGATTTAGAGAAATTGTCGAGAGATATTCAAAAAATAAATGGTGTTAAAGAAATTCACGACTTGCATGTTTGGAGTATATCCTCAGATGTATACGCACTTAGTTCTCATGTCTTGATAGATGCAAACAATATAAAATCCATGAACAAAATAGTTTCTAACATAAATGAGATGGTTAAATCAAAATATAACATAACTCATACTACGATACAATCTGAATGTGAGACTTGTGTTGATGGCGACAATAAGCACAATCATTGATTACTTTTAAGGCAAAGCTTCCACACAACTTTTATTAGAAAATTATTTAAATAAATTGAATTACGATTAGTTATATGGAATAGGAAATGGAAAAAAAATTTAATGCAATTACAATTATATTATTAATAATGCTTATTATCAGGCTTATTGTCCAAGTAATTTTATCTTTCAGCAATTGGATTTCCATTTCATTCGCTGCTTTATACCTTGCTGCTGTGATAGGTGTGGTTTTAAAGCAAAAAAGTGGCTCGATATTGACAGAGGTCATTGTAATGATTGATATAACTTTGTCAGCGGTATTTACAACTGGGGCGTATACATTTGGGGGAGTTGCCTATGATTTAATCTTAGGATTTTTAGCATATAAAGAATTTAAGCAAATTTCTGATTGATTTTTGTTTGAGGCACATAGTATAACAGCGGATAAATGATAATCATTCCAAAATCGATTAAATGAAAGTTAAAAATCACGATGACACTTCCTTAAATAAAAAATAAGAATTAAAATATCTATTTTCTTTCAACCCCTCTAAAAAACAAAAAACCTATTCCAGGACTTTCGCTACTGCTACCACTTTGTCGCCCTTGTCGAGGCGCATCAATCTCACACCCTGGGTGCTTCTGCCTTGAACCCTTATCTCCTTGACTGGTTCTCTGATGAGGATGCCACCTGATGTCGTGATCATGACCTCGTCATCCTCTAAGACCTCCAGAATGTCAACAGCAGAGCCGTTTCTTTTGCTCGTGTTAATGTTGATGATGCCTTTGCCGCCTCTTCTTTGCTTGCGATACTCTTCTATGGATGTTCTTTTGCCGTATCCGTTCTCTGTGATCGTAAGCAACGTAGCATTCTTTATGAGGGTATCCATCGCAATGACCTCATCGCCCTCTTTCAGTCTTATACCCCATACACCCATGGCGGTGCGTCCCATTGATCTCACATCTTTCTCGCTGAACCGGATGGCCTTTCCGTGCTTTGTGGCAAGGATGATCTCCTGTTCGCCGTCTGTCAGCCTTACAGCCACAAGTACATCGTCCTTAAGCGTTATGGCCCTCAGACATTTGTAGGCAGAGCGGAATTGTGCCAGTTCGGTCTTCTTGATAATGCCCTTTTTGGTTGCCATCACTAAAAAATGCCCATCATCAAATTCCTTGATCGGGATCATAGCAGTGACGTTCTCATCCTTATCAAGGTTCAACAGATTGACTATTGCCTTACCCTTGGACTGTCTACTTGCCAGAGGCATCTCATAGGTTTTTAGGCGGTGCATTCTGCCCTGGTCCGTGAAGAAAAGTAAATAGTCGTGGGTGGAGGCGACAAACATGTCCTCCACAAAGTCCTCATCCTTGGTTTCCATGCCCATTATTCCACGACCACCCCTCCTCTGGCTGCGATACACATCCACAGGAATCCTTTTGATATAGCCGCCATTGGTAAGGGTAACCACTACGGTCTCCTCCGGTATTAGGTCCTCCATTTCCAATTCTGGTTCATCACTGGTTATCATCGTCCTGCGGGCATCACCATATTTCTCTTTGATCTCGGTCAGCTCAGCTTTGATGATGCCCAAGATCTCATGTTCGCTGCCCAAGATATCTCTTAATCGTTTGATGTCCTTTTCAAGCTGTGTGTACTCATCATCCAGCTTTTTCCTTTCGAGAGCGATCAGGCGATGCAGCCTCATATCCAGGATTGCTTTAACCTGCTCCTCACTCAAAGTGAAGCGTTCTGCCATCGTTTCACTGGCTTCCTCCCTAGTCTGAGATTGCTTGATAATCTTGATGATGGCGTCGATTTGTTTCAGGGCAACCTTCAACCCTTCAAGGATGTGTGCCCTTTTTTCTGCCTTATCCAGCTCATAGGTGGATCTTCGGGTGACCACCTGCTTCCTATGATCGATGTACTGCAGGATCAGGTCTTTGATTCCCAGCACCTCTGGATGACCATTCACAAGCACCAGATTGATGACCCCAAATGTGGTTTCCAGCTGGGTGTGCTTGTACAGTTGATTCAATATAAGCTCGGCATTAGCTCTTGGTTTTAGTTCTATCGCGATGCGCATCCCTGTTCTGTCGGTCTCGTCTCTCAGATCTGCGATGTCAGTTACCTTATTCTCCTTGACGAGATTGGCGATATTCTCGATGAGATTGGCCTTGTTCACCTGAAATGGGATCTCGGTGATGAATATCCTGTCCTCTTTTACATCTGCCTTAGCTCTGAGCTTTATGATGCCCCTGCCAGTGTCATAGGCTCTTTTAATCCCTCCTCTTCCTACGATGTAGGCACCGGTCGGAAAGTCGGGTCCCTTGATGACTTGCATCATCTCCTTTGTAGAAACATCTGGGTTATCGATGGTGAGGATGATGCCGTCGATGACTTCACTCAGGTTATGGGGTGGCATGTTCGTGGCCATTCCCACTGCTATGCCAGTTGAGCCATTGATCAATAATACCGGTACTTTCGCTGGCAATATCGAGGGCTCCTCCAAGGACCCATCGAAGTTGGGCACGAAGTCCACGGTATTCTCATGAATGTCTGCGAGCACTTCCTCTGCACTCTTGGAGAGACGCACCTCGGTATAACGCATTGCTGCCGCAGGATCGCCATCCACTGAGCCGAAGTTTCCCTGCCCGTCGATAAGCGTATATCTAGAAGAAAAATTTTGAGCCATTCTGACCATGGAATCATAGACAGCAACGTCGCCATGGGGATGGAATTTTCCCAATACTTCTCCCACTATTCGTGCGGATTTCTTATAGGGCTTGTCAGAACTTATCCCAAGCTCATGCATGGCATAGAGGATTCTTCGGTGGACCGGCTTCAGTCCGTCCCTGACGTCTGGGAGCGCTCTTCCAACTATGACGCTCATCGCATAGTCTATATACGAGCTCTTCATTTCCTCTTCAATGTTAACCGGCACTTCAGACATCTAAGACTCTCACCTCTTTCGCATGGGCTTGTATAAACTCTCGCCTGGGCTCAACCAAGTCGCCCATCAATATCGTGAAGATTCGGTCAGCCTCCACAGAGTCCTCTAAAATCACTTTTAGCATGATCCTCGTGCTGGGATTCATCGTCGTCTCCCATAGCTGGTCGGAGTTCATCTCACCCAGGCCCTTGTAACGCTGAACGCTTGCATTAGGTTCCGACTCCTTCATCAGACCTTGGAATGTCTCCTCATCATATGCATAACGAATTTCTTTGCCCTTCTGCACTTTATACAGCGGCGGCTGAGCTATGTAGACATATCCGGCTGTAATTAATGGCTTCATATATCGATAGAAGAGCGTTAGCAATAACGTTCTAATATGTGAACCGTCCACATCGGCATCGGTCATTATGGTGATTTTGTGATATCTCGCTTTCGAAATATCAAAGTCCTCGTCTATGCCTGTTCCTATGGCAGTGATGAGATCCCTGATCTCTCTGCTCTCCAGGACCTTGTTTATTCTGGCTTTCTCAACGTTCAATATCTTGCCTCTGATGGGGAGTATTGCTTGGAAAACCCTGTCGCGACCTTGCTTGGCGGATCCACCGGCAGAGTCCCCCTCTACGATGAACAGTTCGCATTTGGATGGGTCTTTTTCAGAACAGTCAGACAGCTTGCCCGGCAGAGAACTGCTTTCCAAGGTGTTCTTTCTCCTGGTCAACTCTCTTGCTTTTCTGGCAGCTTCTCTCGCTCTGGCTGCCATGATTGATTTCCTGATGACGCTCTCTGCTATCTTGGGATTCTCCTCAAGAAAATAACTAAGTTCCTCGGTAACTATGGACTCCACTATACCCCTTACATCACTGTTTCCCAGCTTTGCTTTCGTCTGCCCTTCGAACTGTGGGTTCTGTATCTTAATGCTGATGACCGCAGTCAGCCCTTCTCTGGCGTCATCACCACCCAAGCCACCCTCCAACTCCTTTAAGAAACCGTTCTTCTTGGCATAGTCGTTTAGGGTCTTTGTCATCGCACTCTTAAAACCGCTCAGGTGTGTGCCACCCTCATGGGTGTTAATGTTGTTCACAAAACTGAATATGTTCTCCATATAGCCGTCATTGTACTGCATCGCAACTTCGAGTTGCGTTCCATCCCTTGTCTTTTCAAAATATATCGGCACCTCGTGCAGCACGTTCTTGTTCTCATTCAGATGTTGCACGAAAGAGACGATGCCACCCTCGTACTGGAATATGTTGTTCTTACCAGATCTCTCATCTACTATTGATATTTTGACACCCTTGTTCAAAAAAGCCAGCTCACGCAGTCTGGTAGATAATTTCTCGAAGCTGAAATCGGTGATTTCAAAGATTTGCTTATCCGGCTTAAACGTGACCTTCGTACCGGTATTCTTTGCCTCGCCGATGACTTTTAGCTCAGCGACTGGAGAACCGCGATCATATCGCTGATAATATGTCTTGCCATCTCTTCTGGCTTCTACCTCTAGCCACTCTGATAGGGCGTTGACGACCGAAATGCCAACGCCATGTAAGCCACCAGAGATCTTGTAACTCTTATTGTCAAACTTGCCCCCTGAGTGTAGCATGGTCATGACGACCTCTACTGCGGACTTATCATATCTCTCAACCAAACCCACTGGTATGCCCCTACCATCATCATCCACTGTGGCGCTGTCATCCTTATGAATGACGACCTCTATATTGCAACAAAAACCTGCCAGAGCTTCGTCTATGCTGTTATCTATCACTTCATACATCAGGCGATGTAAGCCATCCAAACCGGTGTCACCGATATACATGGCAGGCCTTTTTCTCACTGCAGCGAGGCCTTCTAAAACCTGAATATAGCTTTCATCATAAGTTTTATCCGTATCATCCATTCCTTTTCCTCTACTCTAAAATCTCGTAAAACTCTAAGAAGATCAGTTTTATGTGTCTAATATATATTGCTCGCACGGAATTTAAGCCTATCGGTTTATAAAAATCGCTTATGGTGAATGCCATTGACTTTAAAATATGATACAAAATTTTTAGATATATTTACATATGAATATATTCTTTTAGGGATGCAGATTTATACTCCAACCGCATTTAGGGCAACTGTTCTTTGTGAGGCTTTTTATCACGTTGTATCCATGCCGTTCGATGAGGAGATTATTACATTTCGAGCAGTATGTATTCTCATATTGATGCCCATGCACATTTCCAAGGTACACGTACTGTATGCCGCACTCTTTGGCAATTCGATGTGCCTCTTCCAAGGTTTTGATCGGCGTTGGAGGTTTTCCTGTCATCAGATATTGTGGATAAAAACGGGAGAAATGGACTGGAATATCTGCTCCGATGTCTCGGACCCATTCTGAAAACTGCTGGATTTCATTGAGATCATCATTCCACCCAGGAATCACAAGGTATGTGATCTCCAAGTGAATCCCATAATGTTTCATGCATTCACACGTTCTGAGGACCGGGCTTAATCTGGCATTACAGGTTTGCTTATAATGCTCCTCATCAAATGCTTTGACATCCACATTGGCTGCATCCAGGTAGGGTGCTATCTTACTCAGTGCCTTCTCACTCATGTAGCCGTTGGTAACATAGACTGTGTATAGGCCGGCTTGCTTGGCTAATTGAGCGGAATCATAGGTGTACTCAAACCAGATGGTGGGCTCATTATATGTCCACGCTATACCACCACAATTATATTGCCTCGCAAGCTCTACAGATCTCTCTGGCGTAATCTCCTGTGTTGACACTTCACCTGCATCTGCAGTTGCAATCATGTAGTTCTGGCAGTTCTTGCACCTAAAATTGCAACCCACAGTTCCAAGCGAGAACACGTTGGACCCCGGGTGAAAGTGAAATAATGGTTTTTTCTCAATGGGGTCGACGTTCATTGAGGATACGCTGTTGTATATCAGCGTGTATAGTGCACCATTTTGATTCTCTCTGACGCGGCATACTCCTCTTTTTCCATCTGAGATCGTGCACTGATGGGCGCACACGCGGCATTTTACCTCCCTCTCTTCCAGGGGCTCCCACAGCATAGCCTCTTTTTTCATCTCATACCCTGAAATATTCATGTCCTTTTGCCTTTATCTTGGACATAAAGCCGTTTTCTTTGATCAAAATGTCGCTAGAAGCCACCTCTCCGATGACGGTTAGGTTACATGCCTTTTGTGCCTTTTCTATACCCTCCGGCTCGGCTGTGAAGAGGAGCTCAAAGTCACCGCCACCATACAATGGCAACTCCAGATTTGGGGAAACGACTCTGGTTTCATCTAGGATCGGTATCCTATCTCCATAAATCATGAAGCCTATATTGCTTGATGCACTCAGGTCGTATAATGAGAGCGCAAGACCATCGCTTATATCCATCATGGATGTCACCACACCTGATTTGGCGAGGGCTATGCCTTCACTAACTCTGGGCTGTGGCTCGAACAACTTCTTGGTCAGTACATCCTTGACGTCCTCTGAAAGATTCATGTTAATTGCCTGGAAACCTGCTTCTGCGGTCCCCAACTCGCCAGTAACGCAGACCAGATCACCTATTTGGGCTCCGCTGCGCCTCAGTAAATCATCTTTTTTAATGCACCCTAATGCGGTGCCAACGATCGTTAGTTCCTTATGTTCATCAGTGTCCCCACCAACGATGTTGGTGCTGAATTTTCTTGCACAGAAATTCATTCCCTCTATTATCTCGTCGACAAAAGAGACCTCTGTATCAGCTGGAAAACCCAATGCGGTGACGATAGCGAGCGGACGAGCGCCCATCGCAGCAATATCGCTTAGATTGACGGCCACAGACATCCAACCGATCTGCCAAGGTGTCATCTTATCTGGAAAATCCGTGCTTTGATGAAGCATGTCTGTAGTTAGTAGGAGATAATCATCTCCCCAATCCAGGACAGCGCAATCATCCTCTCCAGCACTAAGCACCACATTATGCGGCAATGACTTTGAGATTCTGGCTACGAGGGCTCTCTCTCCCATATCCTTAATTTTCATGTTCACTCCTTCCTTGGATAATCGACGAGGATAATCGACGATAAAGACCTAATCAATCTATATCATTAATTGAGGGGGTAAAGGCTAAGAGGATGATTCCTGTAAAATTTCTATATCCTCTCAAATAACTTCAAGCTATTCTCATTATTATAAGGGTAGTGTTTAAAAATAAGGGTAGTGTTTAAAATCGTCGGAATGTTAAATTCACATTTTATCTATTTATTTATCTATCTACTTCTACGCTTGGAATAGTCCTCCTCCACTTTCTTTTCCATATTGTTTTTATATTTTCTCTCCTAGAAACACACCATTTAACCCGATCAGACTGCACTATACTTCACTCCATTGGGTCGTTTAGGCTAATTAATTGGGCCAAAAGATATTCATGAATCAACTCTCGTTCTGGTTGGTCCCTTCTCAGATTTAAATTTCTGTGATTCGCTCATGTAATTTTCGCTCCAATATTCTATTTTATTCATCACTTTAAGTATTAATGGGCAGAAATCGCTTAGGTCTGGTGCAAAAGTTATATAGTAGAATAGCAAATTAAATTATATTCAGTTTAGGGAGGCAAAACATGGCAGAAAGAGTAAGAAATAATTTTGGTTTGATAGAGAATGGGGAGGAAGTTGGTACATTCAGTGGGCATCAGCCACGAGATGCTGCTTTGAAGTGCGCATCAAGAGGGAAGACCAAAATAGTTCTCAGAGAGAAGGGTACTAAAAGGATTCATTTGTTCATAGGCTCAAGAGAGAAGGTTACTGCCCCGTCCAGAAAACCAGGTTGGTTGCCAGGTATGGTATGGAAGCCCAATGTCAAGAAGGTCGGAGTCAGACACCTGAAATACAACGAGTTATCAAGGAATTCACCGGATATCTTCAGGTTTTAAGTTAGGTAAGTAACCTCTCTTTTTTTTCTTTTTTTATTTATTTTTTGTTTTCTTTAGCATTGCTCAACTTTGAGAGAGAAAAAAAATCACACGTAAAAAACCCTCGGAGTAAGGGATTGGTGGTATGTCGTTAAGATTGAATTTTCATCTTGATCCGACAACCCCCTCAGAGTCTTGATATTTTCCTTCATAAGTTTCAGCAGGTGACTTCACTAGTAGAACGAGCATCTGGACTACTCGCTCACCGTGATCCAACATTATCTCTTCATCGCTCATGTTTGTTAGGCAAAGGGTCAAGTTGCCTCTAAATCCAGGATCTACGATGCCTCCGCCTAGTAGGAGACCTTTTCTGGCATATGAAGACCTAGTGCGTAGTATCCCTGCAGCATCAAGTGGCATTTCAACCCTCTCAAGTGAAGCTACTAATCTCATCGCTTTCGATGGTATGCATACCCCATCCTTAATTGTAAGATCATACGAAGCAGGTTGAAGCGATTGTTCTCTAAATGGTTCGATGACTAAGTTCCCCGTTTTTAGTCTATCCCTGATCTCTTTGGCTGATAATAACATACTATCTATCTTTGTATGGGAAAGATTTAATATCTTTTGAACGAGGTTTCCTATGGACTTGTGGGGTAGTGGACTATCCTCTTGGGCTTCGGACACGAAGGTGTTCTATCCCTTTTGAAAAATCAAGGAAGATACCCAAGGACCTGGGTTCAAATCCCAGCAGGTCCGATCACGATGTAACGAAATCTTGAATAATTATATATAATATCCAATACTACCATTTTTGTTTGATGGTCAAAAAGGTGCTAAAAAATACGAACTTCATGTTCTTTTTTGCTACTGTACTTGCATTTATCTATCCTAATATGGCCATATATTTGGAAAAGTACATGGTCATTGCTCTAATCTTTCTCATGACCTTCTCTCTAACAGAGGTCAGGCTGAGAGGACTGGACATAAGAGCGGACCTGGGCTCCATCGCTGTGGCACTTATGCTGAACTATGTCTTTCTTTCTGGCATAATCATGGTGCTGACGATATTGCTGATCCGAGATGTATCTCTTTTCAGAGGATTTATCGTTATGGCTGCAATCCCTCCTGCGATTGCGACCGTGCCATTGAGCACGCTTTTGAAGGGGGATACCCGCCTTGCGCTCATGGCGAACGCATCGATCTACATTTTGTCTATCCTTTTGGTGCCGGTTATCCTCCTCATTTCGATAGGAACGAGCACCGTTGAGCCCCTTCAGATGATGGTGGTCTTAATGGAACTCATCGTACTCCCGTTGATCATCTCAAGGGCTATCATCAGAATTCCTTACTACGAAATACTAAAGAGGGACCAAAGCATACCGATCAATCTGGGATTTTTTATAGTTATATACGTTGTCATCGGTCTCAATCGTGACATACTGTTGCATGAATCAAGCATGCTGTTACTTGTATCGATCATAGCTTTCATGAGGACGTTTTTCTCTGGCACGCTCGTGCATAAAATCTGCGGAATATTTAACGTAACGTTTGAGAAAAAAGTCACATATACGCTATTCGGCTCCTACAAGAATCTGGGTCTTGCTGCAACGATCGCTCTACTACTGTTTGGGGTTAGGGCAACTCTACCATCAGCGGTTTGCATAATATTTGAAACGTTTATGTTCACATATTTCTCGGTTTTGATGAGAGAGAACATAGCCTCATAGATGTTATTGCTTTTGTCAGGGTCGTCGTATATTTTGTTATTGTAAAATGCCACCTTTTCACCACATAAAAAAATAGAGGGAAAATTAAAAATAAAAAAGTGTAGAAGACCTTAGCCCTCTACTTATTTTGTTTTCCAAGTGTGCCTACAGGGTGTCACAAGTCTGTATCGTCATAGGTGATCAAAGGACCATCAAAGAGATATTCCGTTGGGTTCCAAGCTTTCATTGCATTTGTCGATGCACCATAATCACTTGAAAGGACTAGCCATATCTTAGCACCAGTAGGATAATTTGCGTCAGCAGGATCAGGAAGGTCCATTCCGAGATCAACGGAACATGCCAGATGGATATTTCCTCCTTCATTTGATGCTCCACTGGCGATGAGTGCACCTGGGTGGTTTCCAGGCCACGGGTCTCCGTAATAGATCAAGCTATATTCGGTGTTTGGCTCTAAGCCATGACCATTAAAGACGAAATCAAATGTAGGTCCTGCTAAGTTATATTGCATCTTGCCCCAAGCGCCGCCATCAACTATTGACCAATCACTTGGGTCCTTCTCGTAAAGGTACATATGCGCTATGTTACTTTTCCCCGCTTGTCCATTTTTGGCTGCCGTGGCTGTGCCCACTACTGCCACAGACATAACCATTGTTGCTACAACCAGGAATGCTATTGCTTTTTTCATTTTATGTCACCTCCTTTTCGTTTTATATGGTATATATGGAGGAGGTTAGCTCTCTATTTATAATTAATGGCAATATTGCCTAATTTAGGCAATTAATCGGGAGGATGTGGAAGAAAATTTTCTTTACAATCCTAATTTTTTTTATATAATCTGAGTGAAGATTGTACAATACAAAAAAATCTAATAAGATATTAATTGTTTTTGGAGCTGTGTGGTTTATCTCTATAAAAAAAATAATAGAAGAAAGGAAAAGAACTCCTTTTCCAATCTTCATTTTTATAGATTTTTACCTCTTTGTCCTTTAAACTGACCTTAGTTTATGGCAGTGGCATCGTAGAACTGTCCGCTGTCAATGCAGATACAAGTACCTTTTCCCATATCGTGTGGCACGTAGACCTTCACGCTGCCTTCAGCCTCTCCACCGTTTCCATCGCTGGCAATAAATGTAATCTCGTACACCCTACCATCACCAGTTCCAGAACGCTCGGATCTAACACGGGCTATGGAAGTTCCTATGCATGCTGGATCTGCATCAGGTGCATGTTCAGCACCTCCAGCACCTTCGATGGAAGTAGTAGGCTCGTCGCTGGTAATGCCAGTAATGGTGATTGTGACGCTATCACCATCTGGATCTGTGACACCCTCTATGGTTATGTCAACGAACTTGTGGTTGGGTGGCCAGATGCAATCTATGCTTGGATGTGCGTCAGAAATGTCTGGTGGCTGGTTGAGGCACGTAACCGTAGTCTCACTTATGGTAGTTGGACCCGTACCGGGTTCAGCACCGTTGATGGTGGCGGAATTGATGATGTTGGTTCCCGGCGGAGTGCCTAGGTTTACCTGTACCGTCAGCGTTACAGAACCTGATGCTCCGGCCGTAATCGTGCCAATATTCCATGTAACAGTGCTACCAGAGTGCGAACCTCCCCCAGTACAAGACACAAACGTCACTTCAGGTGGGAGTGTATCAGTGATCGTCACACCGGTCACGTCGTAGGTATTTGTGTTGGTATAGGGAAGTGTGTAGGTAATTGTATCTCCTGGGCTCACACATGCATCTCCAAGCCCATCGTCCTTGCTGAGGTTGAGCGGGTTGTATGAGATCTCCTTGCCCGGAACAACTATCCCTGTGGGGTCTCCAATGTCGCCCGTCGTGTTAAGCATATTCAGGTTGGAATCGAACACTATTATCCTGTCAGTTCCTCCCATACCCTGATCACCTGTAGTGATATATAGCATACCAGTGACCGGATCCACGGCCAATCCTACGACGTTGTCGCCAATAGCTCCGCCGGGTAGCGTGCCTATATTTACGGTGGTTTCGGTGTTAGTGCTCAAGTCATATTTGGATAGCAAACCCAGGCTTCCATAAGGACCATAAGCATTTCCGGTGTAAACGAATCCATTTGATGCGTCAACAGCAATGCCCATGGCATCCTGAGTCACCGAAATATTACCGGCTGACGACCAATCCGCCGTGTTGAAGATTTTAACCGTATTGGTCACGTCACATACGTAAAGCTTGTCGTTTAATTCGTCGAGTGCTATCCCGTGTGCACCGTCACTATGGGCGCCAGTAACATATAATCCGGGCAAGTTCTGGGTACTAATATGAGTCAGTGTTTTGTTGGTTGCATCCCAGGAGTAAACATAGAGTTTATCAGTATTTCGGTCTACGGTATATACTTTCTGATTGTCCTGATCCACGACGATGCCGGCCAGGTTATTTGCATTGGGTGCGGTCACTGTCCCAAGGGTGTTCAAGGTTTGGGCGTCAACTATGGCAAGACTGCCAGAATTCTCGAATGTGACGAACAATATTGCTGAATCCGTATCAATGGCAAGCCCAGCACCGCCGTATCCGGTCGCATTTGAGGTCTGTTGCCAAACCAAGTAATTTGGTGCCGGCTGGATATCATAGGCTGAAATCTGGCTAGTGGAAATGTCCTTATTCACATAGAGCGATTTTGCAGAAGCAGTCCCCACCATAACAATTGCAAGCACTGTCAAGACTGCAGCAATCACTATAATTGATCTCCATAGATTCTTTTCATTTTTCATTTTTTTCCTCCCCTTTTAGTTGGGTATTGACTATGTGGCAAGGCTCCCAAAGGCTGCCTTGTATAGCGCCCCCACACTCGGCGCTCTTTATGGAGTTTCATTGTCTCTATTGCTGAAAGGTCTGATGTTGCTTATATATATAGTTAATTTTAGATAATATTGCTTAATTTAAGCAATTATAATAGAAATACCGAAAAGAAAAGACAGCACCGTAGTAAAAAAACCTAGCGTAGAAAAGTAGTACACCGTGGCGATTTCAAAAGAACATATTTAGTCAATAGAGCATACCTAAAACTGGGAGCCGAAAAAAGTTGTTTCAAAAATGGAATCATTCAATTGTCATCTTTCATAGATCGTTTGTCCTTCATACGTGATTCGAAATATCCTATGGTACGGTATCATTACCGAAGGGGATCTTCCTTCAGAATCAGGAGAAATGTTAGCCCCTTTAAAGGTGAGGAAGGACTTTCCTATCTCATCTATCTCATCCCCACGAAAGACCCTGGTATCCTTGGGTGCGCCCCTGTGAATATAGTAAATGTCGCATCTTGAGAGGCCTAGATCACGCCATTTTATCTCGTTCAATAACTCCCTCGGACGTTTTGATCTGAACATTTTATGATGCATTTTTTTAGGATATGTATTCAGTATCTAATATGTGTAATACTGTGCTCCATCTCATACCTATATAGTTGTCAAAGCATCTTTTGTAAAGATTATGCTGGGCTTTGAATCTAATACAAACCTTGGAGTCTATCTTGGATCAGCCCCTCTGTTGAGAATAAGGAAAATATTTTTGAAGTTGGTGAACGGGTATGATAAAGTCATTACAATTGATTTTTAAGAACTATTTCTTTATTTTATACCTCTATAGGCGCTGTGTATTATGTAGAAGACATATCGTGGAAGACATATAGAAGACGAAATTATATTGGTGGGGAATATAGTGATACCGTGGCTTTGTATGTTATGTATTGAGTGCAATCATACAAGCCTTTTTAATTGTGTGCCGATCTTTGCATCCAATATTGTCAGGAATTCTTCTTCAGATCCCTTAGGAATAGTTGCCCCTGCTGCTATGTCATGTCCTCCTCCAACGCCCCCTACCTCTTTAGCAGACTCATGTAGTGCAACTGCTAGATTCAATCCTTGATGAACCAGGTCTTGTGTTCCTCGGGCTGATACTTTTATACCCTCTTCAGAATCAGCAAATGCTATTATGGGCAGATTGCGGTTTATTCCTTCTATGTTGCCACTCATCCCTGCAATAATCCCAATGATGGTCTCACGTATGCTGTCTCCTGCATGGAAATATTGGAGATTTTGAAGTGCTAGGACCCCCTGCTCCTTGACCAGTTTCAGCCCCTCTGTCAAGTTCTGTCTATGTTGGGCCAGTAAGCTGCGCGCATGTGCATATGCTAGTCCCCGATCCCCCATGCAAACTGCAAGTCCGACATCTGCATTATCATAGCGTGCTGTGGCGTTCAATAACGTGGAATATTCTGATGCATCCCGCAGCTCTGTCCCCTCTGCCTCTTTTAGTAGCGTATATACTTCTCCTACCAGGTGCTGTACTTTATATGCAGGCATACCTCTCGTCAAACATAGTTGCATTATTTCTGAAACGATCCGTTTTTTTTCGTCTCTGCATAGATCGATCCACCTGCGCCAATCATCCTCTTTTAGGCTGATTCCTAGGTTGCGCAAGAATTTGATGCAATTATCCTTATCGCCAGTTATGCCAGGTATGTATGGGTACTCACAATACTCTAGCAGTTTGTAGATCGGTCTGGTCTGACGTCCAAAAAGCCGAATATCGGTTTCAAAGGAAAGCACGCCGGCATCGACGCCTTCGAGCATTATACTGCGGTTCAGGCCTATCAGTCTTCCGGTCCTCATGTCCTGCATGTCTCCGATAGCGCCTACGATCGCTAAGTCGGCAAGATCGCTATTAGCCCCCATCTTTTTGGCGATCAAGTAAGTAGCTCCAGCACCGCTCAGTTCATCGGTGCCGTTTATGCCAAATAAATGGGGGTTGAGGTGGTATTTATGTTGGCTTTTTTTTGGCTGATGATGATCGGCGATTATGACCTCAGAATCCAGTTTATCAATCTCATCTGACATGCTGGACCCAAGATCAGTAAAGATTATCAACTCGGCACCAAGATCCGCAATTTCACTCAATGTTGGCAAATCCAGTTTCTTCAAAAATCTGGTCTCATACTCCATTCCGCATCTATCCAGGGCTTTGCACATAACCGCTGCAGATGTCAAGCCATCGGCATCTATGTGTGAAATCACGATTGCACTCGTGTGCCTTTTGATCGCTTCAGCGCATTCTGCTGCCTTTTGCATCATCCTTATGATAGCTTGTTCTGATTGCACAATAAAATTTTGCTACAACGAAACATCTTTTATGTCGTTGGTATAAGTGATACACATGAAAGTTGGGATTATCGGGGGGGCAGGTTATACTGGCGGGGAATTGCTTCGCCTATTAGTAAATCACCCTGATGTTGAAATAGTGGCAGTGACATCACGACGCTTCCACGGCAAGCCCGTTTCTGGGGTACACCCTCATCTTTCGGAAGTATTAGATTTGTCTTTTGGGGACCTTTCTACAAGTGAAGTTGCGAGAAGCTCTGATCTAGTTTTCACGGCAGTACCGCACAAGACTGCAATGGGCTACGTCCCTGACTTGCTGGCGCAGAACGTCAAAGTTGTCGATCTAAGTGCTGATTATCGATTGGCTCCTGAGATCTATGAGTCCACATATATGACAACTCACACCGATCGTGCTAGAAGGGCAATATATGGCTTGCCAGAGCTTCACAGAGCAGAGATCAAAACATCAAACTTGGTGGCAAACCCAGGGTGCTTTTCTACCGGGGCAATATTGGCAGCTGCCCCCTTGGTAAAGGCGGCCAAAGCAGAAAGAATCGTGTTCGATTCAAAGACAGGCATCTCTGGTGCTGGTATGGAACCCTCAGGGGTCACACATTATCCGAATATAGCAGAGAACGTGGTTCCTTATTGTATAACCACGCACCGACATCTGCCAGAAATCAGGCAAGAACTGGGGCTGTTAGGTAAATGCAAAATCAGCTTTACACCGCACATCATTCCTTCTGTGCGGGGAATTTTGACGACAGCACACATATTTGTGAGAGAGACGCTTACAAGCGAGTACATATCTGGTCTCTATGAAGAAATGTATGCTAGCGAGCCATTCATAAGAATTCTAAAGACGATGCCATCGCTGAGCGCAGTTCGAGGCTCCAATTTCTGTGATATCGGTTGCTTTGATGCTGAGGGGGATAGGATCGTGGTGATCTCTGCCATAGACAATCTGACAAAAGGTGCATCAGGACAAGCTCTTCAGAATATGAATCTGATGTTTGGCCTGGATGAAAAAAGGGGGCTATGGGTGCCGGGGATGGCGCCATGAAATCCACGCAAGTTAAGGATATTATGGAGAGAAAGGTAGTGGTGTGCATAGTCACTGATTCTGTCAGTCTCGTCGCAAAAAAATTAAGGAAGAATGGCATAAGCGGCATACCTGTAATGGATGGCGACAAATTGGTGGGCATCATTACAGAAAGCGACATTCTTCGCCTTCTGCGCACCCCAGAATATTCCAGAGAACTCTGGCTGCCCAGTCCGTTAGAGCTCATCGAGGTGCCGATACGTGAATTGGTGGGGTGGGTTGAGATGAAAAAGGCGCTAGAGGACCTTGGTAACATGCCTGTGAGAGACATCATGACCAAGCAGGTGTACACGGTCTCACCCAGCGATAGTCTTGAAAGAGCAGCAGAGATGATGACCAAGCACGATATCAACAGACTTCCGGTAATCGAGGGTGGCAAATTGGTTGGAATCGTCACAAGAGGCGATATCATAGCTGGACTTGGGGGAGGGGGCAAAAAATGAAGCTTCTGAGCGGAGGGGTATGCGCTGTACCTGCTGTTAAGGCTTATGGCATAAAAGAAGATGTGCAAGGTCTTGCTGTCATAACTGGAAAAGGTAATACTGTCGGTGTTTTTACCCTAAATAAAATCCGGGCTGCACCGGTTATCGCTACAAGTAGACGCTTGCCAGGCATCATGAATGCTGTTGTCGCATATAGTGGTAGCGCCAACGCGTTTACTGGTAAAAAGGGTATCCAAGATGCGGAAAGGATGGCTCTACTAGTGGCCAGTGCATTGGGCATTGATCCTGAATCCGTGGGGATCGCTTCCACCGGCATCATCGGACGCCCAATCAATATGGGTTGGATTGAGGATCATGTGGGAAATGTACTGTCGGGTTTGACCTCAGAGCCAAGCGGTAGCGAGGCGGCAACAAGGGCAATCATGACAACCGACACGATACTCAAACAAATGGCAGTCGAGATCGACGGCGTACACATAGGAGGGATAGCAAAGGGCTCTGGCATGATAGAGCCAGACATGGCAACGATGCTTTCTTTCATCTACACTGATGTTGAGATGCCCACAGAATCGCTGCACAAATGCCTGAGGGAGTCGGTAGACAAGAGCTTTAACATGCTGGTCGTGGATGGTGACACTAGCACGAATGATATGGTCCTTCTGACCGCGACTGGCGACAAGAGGACATCTGAGGAAAGATTTCAGGAAGGTTTGGATTTCGTATGCATGCAACTGGCAAAGATGATAGCAAGAGATGGTGAAGGCTCGACCAAATTCATCGAAGCTTGTATCAGAGGTGCAAGGTCAAAAGACGATGCAATAAAAGCGGCAAAGGCAGTTGTGCGATCTCCTTTAGTGAAGGCCACAGTCTTTGGTGAGGACCCCAACTGGGGGCGCATCGTAGCTGCCATAGGGCGATCTGGTGCTGAGGTTAAAGAGGGTAAAATTACTCTAGAGTTCTCGAATGGTACTAAAACCGTGACAATAGTCAAGGAAGGAAATATCATCGATAGCGGCAAGAAGGCAAAAGAGGTCATGGCTGGTAATGAGTTAATCCTAATCGTGGATCTGGGACTTGGAAAGCACGAGGCAACAGCCTGGGGTTGCGATCTAACCTATGATTATGTCAAGATTAATTCGGCTTATATGACATGAATTTTTTTTTAGTTCGTGAAAGGTGACAAAATGTTCGGAGCTAGTTTATAAAGAAGGTGTTATCGTTGTTTTAGTTGGTAATATTGATAAATATATAGAAAATGATTTAAGACACAAAATAAATAAATAAATAAAAAATTAGATAAATCTGCTGGTTTTGAATTACAGAAATTTAGGATCAAATTGATTAATAAATAGGATAGTAAGACTAAAAAAGAAATCAAAAAACATTTTAGGTTTAGATATCTCAAATCTATTTAGATAAAGCCCATCTTCCCAACATACATTGGGGTGTGGGCTTCTACTTAAAATCAAATATTTTACTCAAAAACATGATTTTTGGTTTTAGCTTATTGTAAAAAACGGTCTATCTTATTATAAAAAAAATTAAAAATGAGCGGAAGCCTCCTCATTCGGTTGAACACAATGTTATGGTCTTCTTTAGTATGCGACCGCTCTTCTTTTCTATGCGATCCCGATTTTAACATTTATTATAACAGATATACT
>JAQURP010000009.1 GCA_028715545.1 Methanocellales archaeon
ACATTATATCTTTCTCCTACTGCCCCCCAATTCCTCGCAACGGCTTTGACGATTTCAACAGATTCCACTGTTGCTTTTCCTCCTCCCACTGGTGTCAATATGTTTGCGCTGGGAGGAATGAAATGCATATTCAACGTCGTTTCAGCTTTTAAAACGTTGAAATGACCTGAAAGTTCTACCTGTTCACCCGTCAGATTTTCAGCATTGTTGCCCAGAATTGCATAAACGGAATCAGGCTGATCCCTTTTGGGCGTAAAAATCACCGATATTATCACATCATCAGATATTCTTTCAAAATCCGTCCACAGACCCAGCTCGATAAGCATTATGGCATTATCATACCATCCCACATCATCAGGCGTTAAACTGACTTCATAGCTTCCCTTTTCAACCGTTGCCTCTCCAAAAGCCATATGCCCTGTATAAGTGGTGTCATCTTCCCTCTCCCAATGGGATCTTTCGATAAACACGCCTAAAACACAACCATCTGGCAGATTTGTTTTTCCGGAAACTATTATTCGCTCCTCTTTCTTTTCTGCTGAAGCGGTAAGCGTGTAATTCTTTACAGCCCCAACTTGGACAGGCACCGGAACCGTCGCAAGGATGGGCAGAGATGCTAAGCTGAGTTTATTCATCGGTTTCTTTCTCCTACACCATATTTACTTTTTTGCATAGTGGTCCTACATAAAATAGGGGCTCATAACTCACAGAACATAATATACGAATTATTACTCATATAAATGTTTTGGTATTGCTTATTATTAAAGCACTTGGACTGGATATAACAGCAGTTATTGTATGGCGATACCTTGTGCTCTCTTCCAAATTACCTTTTGAAAGCGATCTCATGCTTATATAAAATCATGGGCATTTTCATTGGTATGGATAAAAAAATGTCATTCTAGATAAAGTCTAATTTGTATGGAGGTCATTTTAAGAGAACCAGTTGCTTGTTTTTAAGCAGATTCTCACCAATATGAGCATTACTGGAACTTCTATTAGTACCCCAACTACTGTTGCCAAAGCTGCACCTCTTTCTAATCCAAATAACATTGTAGCTACTGCAATTGCTACTTCAAAATGATTGCTAGCTCCAATTTGAGCCGTAGGAGCTGCATCCTCATAACTGAGCTTTAGAATCTTTGAGAGCCAATACCCTAAAATAAATATCAAAAAAGTTTGTATAAGCAAGGGTATGGCAATCATCCCAATGATGAAAGGCTGCTCGACGATAACGTTTCCTTGGAGGCTAAAAAGAGTTACAAGGGTAGTCAACAAAGCGACGATAGATACGATATGAAGCGAAGGGGTGAATTTATTTTCAAACCATTCGTAGCCTTTCTGTTTCAAAATTTCTTTTCTTGAAAAGTACCCTGTTACCAATGGGAGGCCAACATAAATTCCAACCGAAAAGGCGATAGTTTGCCAGGGAATAGGTATGGCTGCTACACCCAGTAAAAAACCTGCAAGGGGGGCATAGAGTATTAGCATAGTCAGAGAATTAATGGCAACCATTACTATTGTATGTCCCATATTTCCTTTTGACAAATAGCTCCATACCAGAACCATCGCTGTGCATGGGGCGACACCCAATAAGATCATGCCGGCAGAATATTGGGAAGCCATTTCCATTGAAATAAATGGTTTCCAAATAATTTTCATAAAAAGCCACGCAAAAAATGCCATTGTAAATGGCTTTATTGCCCAATTGACAACTAACGTAACGGCAACAGGTTTTGGCGTTTTGCCTGCTTCTTTTACGTTTCTAAAATCTATTTGTACCATTATGGGGTACATCATAAAGAATAGGCAGATGGCTATGGGTAGGGAGATATGAGCACACTGAAACTGATTTAACGCAATTGAAATATTTGGAAAAAGTCTACCTAAACCGATGCCGATTAATATGCATAATACTACCCAGATTGTCAGATATTTTTCAAATACCCCGATTTCCTTTTTCTTTTCATTTGGTCTACTGACATTCGCCACACAAACTCAATTCCTTGACGTCTGAAGATACCTCTTTAATAAATTTTAAAGCGTTTATTACACCCTTATGAGTGACTTTGTAAATTATTTTCTTTCCGTCCCGCCTGCTTTTTACCAATCCGCATTTCCTGAGTGCCTTGAGATGAAATGAAACAAGTGTCTGTTCCAGATTCGTTTGTTCTATTATGTCGTTAACGCACATTTCACTATTACCCAGGCACCATAGGATTTTTCTCCTGTTATTGTCTGCTATACATTTCAGAAATCTTTCTTCACTCATGTTGCAATCAAATATGGACAAAGGCTTATATATAGATAACTACTCATATATCTTCTCATTTAATTAAGTATGCTTTATTCATATGATAGAGGGATATCATGTCAGAGGAACAGAAAGAAGAAAAATTTAAAAAGTTAACGAGAAGGGAGCTCCTTGCAGGTACAGGCGGGTTCGTGGCTGGAGTAGCAGTCGGATCTGGAGGGATATCTCTCTTATTGCCTCCTAAGGAAGTAGAAGTAATAAAAGAAGTAGAGGTAATAAAGAAAGTAGAGGTGCCTGTAGAGGTAATAAAAGAAGTAGAGGTGCCTGTAGAAGTAATAAAAGAAGTAGAGGTACTTAAGGAAGTAGGGGCAGTCAAAGAAGTAGAAATAAGCAAATTCGTCTGCCCATACGGCGACGGGACATTCAGTACGTTGGGTGCCTTGAGAGTTCACGTCGATTCAGTACATCAACCGACACCGACATCCATAAGGGAGAGTGAGGGCAGACCCACTTACGTCAATAAGGTCGATAGACCCACCTATGAGGATTTTGTGGTAGGAACAATTGAGCAATTTGATCAGAAGAATGAAATGTTTTGCAGGTCTTTTTGGGACGAGGAATACAAGAAGGTATTTGCGGCTTCTCCTGCAAGAGAAGTTTTTGACGAGTCTACGGAGATAGAGGGGCAAGCCCTCATGGCTGGCGCCATATACGTGGACGATAAGGCTGGCAGCGATCAACCTTATTATTATGGGTATAATGGCCACAAGATGGGCTTCGGCGGGCTATACGACTGGGAAGAGCCCGTAGGTGAACAGAAATTCCCTGTTTCAGATCCAGCCGAGATGTCCGAGAGGATCAAGAAGGTGGCGAAATTTTACGGAGCAGACCTTGTCGGAATATGTGAACTCGACCAACGCTGGGTTTATTCCAAATACTTCGATAGTTTGTCTGGTGCCTCTGGTGAACTCGACATCCCCTATAAATACGCGATAGTGCTTGTGGTCGAAATGGACTGGGAAGGAATCAGAACGTCTCCTGAATATGAACAAGCAGCGGCAACAGCCCTTGGATACTCCAATATGTCTGAAGTGGCATCATCACTTGCCAAATATGTAAGATCACTGGGATATCCTGCCATACCCTGCGGCAACGACACGGCACAGAGCATCCCGCTTGCCATTGACGCGGGTCTGGGTGAACTCGGTAGGCACGGTCTACTCATAACTCCTGAATTCGGGCCACGAAATAGGATCTGTAAGGTGTTAACAGACTTGCCCTTGAAGCCTGACAAGCCCATTGAATTTAGGATACAAAAATTCTGTGAGTCATGTATTCTCTGCGCCAAAAGCTGCCCTGTAGGGGCTATCAAGTTCGGAGAGCGCACCACTGAAACGACTTCGGTTTCTAACAGGGAAGGTCTATTGAGATGGCCTGTTGACGTTGCAAAATGCCATGCCTTTTGGAAAACGAACACGATGTCTCTCAAGTCTTGTGCCAATTGCATAGCGGCTTGTCCTTGGTCAGATATGGGCATTCGGGGCGAGGTAAAGTATAACCTTTGAATAGGGGGCTAAGTCCCTATAACGGCTTCGTTGATTTCGATGGCTTACTTAGTCTAATGTTAGCCACCTCTGAGTGCTGGTATTTAAAAAGGCATTAAAAAATATAATATTAAAATAAAGTCAAAATATCAAGACCGTTTCAAGTTAATCCTGATTCTGTCATGAAGTATGACTGATAGAATACCTATTATGCCAGCCACCAATATGAGGTCATAACCAAGTCCGAAACTCGTAACGACGTCATATCCTTCTACCATTACTTTGCCTTCAATTGGCACCGTCGGTATTTGTATCATAGCCCCCAACTTAAGACCATCTATTCTCGCTTGTAGCCTTATCCTAAAGGCATAGCGTATGGCTAAACACATCAGGCTTGAAACAAGGATTAAAGGTATCCCGATCTTCTTTTTCAAAAAGCTTCCAATGAAAATCATCAAGATCATGATTACCAGCACAACGAAGAACCATTGCAAACTGTGGCCAATATTCGGTATGTAATCCAGACCCTCTGTTGGAATGGTGCCCACTAACGAATGTGGATAGACCTTTAGCCCCACTCCTTTCCCCACTGCTCCGGTGAACCAAATTTGCCACCAGTAAAAGCGCATTGACAAAATGATAAAAACGGCCGCTATAAGGGCAACAGGATTTCTCAAAACATTAAATCCCGATTTAACGTTCATGTAAATATATATCTGTATAATACTATTTTAAACTTTCGAGCTTTAAGTTCACTTTCGTGTTTATTTCATTTCATCATCCTTGTTTTTAAGCTGGCCTTTAAAAAAGGTGCTATCGCTCGCAAATTTTTTGCCATCCACCTCCTTCTGAACCTATATCTGAAATTTCTATAAATGTGCTTGGCCAAGTATTCCCGCCTCCACAGGAACTTCGTGTAGCCATCTTCTATAAGGGTGTCCAGCTCTCTTTTCGATAGTTTACTGTTTAACTCATGGATATTTATGGGGAGGTCCTCCCATCTTTTTTCAATAAAATCATCTGTCAGATGCCCTTTCTCTTTCAGTTCATTCCAAATTGGCGTATTTGGCTTTACAGACAGGGAAAATAAAATTAAAGCATCCAAGTCCAAGGAGGATCCAAAATCAACTGTTTTTTTGGCTTCTTCGTAGGTTTCGTCTGGAGCACCTAAAAGGAACGTACCTATGATACAACTTATGCCCGCTCTTCTAGCAGCCTCAACGGTTTTCCTGCTTAGTTCAGGAGTGATACGCTTGCAGTAATAGTCTAATATTCTTTGATTTGCGCTTTCAAATCCGAACAAAATGGAATCACAACCAGCCTCTTTCATCGCTTTGAACATTTCGTATGAACCACTTTCAACCGACATTTCAACGCTCCAATAAACCTTAAGTCCACGCTCTTTAATTAGTTTGCAAATTTCGAAAACTCTCTTTTTATCTGCGCTGAAATTATCATCTACAAAAAAAACGTGTTTATATCCCTGGTCCTCTAAAAGCTCCAACTCGTCTACGACGTTCTTGGCAGACCTTCCGCGCCATCCGCTGTGATTAGACCAGGCTTGACAAAATCTGCAAGAATTTGGACATCCCCGGGATGTTAACATTCCGGTATATTTGCCTACCGTAAATCTAACTTTGAAATCTCCCCATGATAAGGAAAGGTCGTAGTTTGTCTTAAGAAGATTTCTGTTTGGAAACGGTAAGTCATCAAGGTCTCTTATCGGAGGTGCTGCTTCATTTAAAACTAGTTTTTTGCCCTCTCTATAAACCAGTCCTCTAACATTTTTCAAGTTTTGCTCATTTTCTAACTGTCTAAGCAAATTAAGTGTTGTATGTTCCCCCTCTCCCTGTATCAGGTAATCCACAAAACCGTATTTATTCATAAGTCTTTCAGGATATATCGTTGCTGATGGGCCTCCATAGATTATTTTTATATCAGGATACTTGTCTTTTATCTCCTTTGCCAATCTGTGGGCGTTAAAACAAGAGGCAGTTAAAATGCTAAATCCGATCACATCGGGATGAGTTTCTTTTATGTATCCCAATAGTTCATCATCAGACCATTTTAAAGCATCGTTATCTATTAAACTAACTTCATAGCCTTGATTTTCTAACACTGTGGCTATGTACAAGAGGCCCAGAGGAGGTGAAACTCCGCTTGCGTATACTGAAAATGTCTTCTTCAACGGGTGAAATTGAAACCAATTTCCATCGTATTCAGGGTTTATTAGCAATATCCTCAAAGTTTCATCTCACTATGGCACTTACTCTGGATATATAATAGAGTGGCCTTACGACGTTAATTTGTATATTTATTCCAACTAAACTTTTGTATTTTTATTAGAACTTTCAGTTTCATCACAGAGCATATAATCTTTTCTCTGTTCGTTGAATGCAGGTTTGCATAATAATATCCTAGACCCTCTAGAAGATTTAAGAGGTATTTACATCTAATTTGAAAATTATTATGGGCATGTCAAATCATAGGTATGGCAAGTAGTATAGATGCTGAACGCCATCATCCAATATAAGTTTAAATTACCTAAATCTCAAAAGTTGCCGATTGCAACTTCTTTCTGCGGATAAAAGAAGTTTGCTCTGTGAATTTTAGGAATGTTCGGTTTGCATTTTATTTTATATGATGTTAGGTGAACTTGCGAGTCCATCATTTTCTTAATCCCTTAAAAGCATTCCACATGGGAACTTTCTTTATATATTCTCCATAGGTTTTGCCAAATTTCTTTATGTTAAGTTCATCCTCTTCTTTGGAAGCCATCCAGAAGCAGAATATCGCTAGGGTACCTAAGACAATGGAAAGGATTGACTGAAAAACTAAAATTAAGGCAGCCGACCAGACAGCAGTTCCGAGGAACATTGGATGTCGAACAATTCTATATATGCTCGAATCAACCAAGGTACTAGGGGTCTGAAGGTGCCTTGCTTTGCCCTCTTGCATAAGGGCAATAAGTGAAGATGTAACTAAAAATGCGGAAGGGATAAAGAGTACAAAGCCAATGATTTCCAACCATAAAATATTGGGGAATACACTCTCTAATCTGGAAATTCCCAGACTAAGCACTAATAATGTGAAAAATGTGGCCAAGCCAGTATGTGCATATATTTCAGAATCAAGGCGTTCTTTAATTGCCGGGATTAGCGATACGACCCAAATAATGGCACATATTACGTATACCCACCTCTTATTTGCCCCTCCCTTTACATGTCATGTTCTTATTAGGTGGGCGATTAATTTCACCTAAACTACGATTTATTTTATGTGCAAGCTATCTAAGACTATTTTTTTTACTATTGTTCTACTATCCAATCATCGGCTTGGTTGCCAGAATTTGATCCTTAGAATTACTGGTTCTCATGTCTTATTTATTTCTAAGTATTCGCATTTATTTCTAAGTATTCGCATGCATGCCATATAATTAATTTATCTTTATCACTTTCCCTAAGTTCCAGTTAACATTTCTGCTAATCCCAGGCTCTTTAGTCTCTCTTCAGAAGGCTTGCCATCCTCTAAACTCCAATCCATAGCCTTGTAAAACTCTTCAACCATGGACTCCAAGTCGATGGTTATTCCTGCGCTTGGCCCTGCTGGTAACGGAGGAATCCCCTTAATCCTATCGGGTAATTTGAAATCAGATGGTCTAATTCCCTCCCGAACGTTAAATAATTGTCTCAAAGCCTGAATTCTCTCTCCCACTTTCATAAGCTCTTCAGTTGAAAAATCCCAGCCAGTAACGGCTTCTATGGCATCAATAATGGGAAACGATCCAAAATAACCCAAGAATTGGCACATCCCGAGAGAGTCTAATGTTATGTGAATTTTGCTTAGGGCGGCGTGTACCTCTCCTTTACCCTTGTATTGGAACCTCTTTACTTTCGGAAGCTTAACGTCCTTAAGCGGGTTAGAAGAAAGACCCAACTCAAGGGTGCCGGCTCCACCTTTTGTATGTCGTGCTGGCGTGGGATCGGTAACATAGGCTGTGGCAAAACTCGGATTTAACCTTGGATCGTGCATTGGAATCTCCTGTCCATGTACATGCATGGCATATTTGTCTGCTCCTTTCCCGATTCTCTCTGCTGCTACTTTCACCCCGTCTGCGAGCAGTTCGCCGAATCCGTCGTGTTCTGCCAATTTCTCTAGAGTTCGAACAATCGCTTCCGTATTTCCCCATGTCAGCTCGATGCCATCTGTGTCTTCCTCAGTCAGTATGTTATTCTCGTAACATTCCATTGCAAAGGCTATGGTTGCCCCAGCGGAAATAGTATCGATTCCATAGCGATTACAGATGTCGTTGGCTTTTATGATTGACTCTACGTTATCATTTAGAGTCATTGATCCGAAGGATGCCAGAGTTTCATATTCGGGCTTATGTCCCTCTTCTAATGCATAGGGCCCTCCTTTAATTTTTACTATTGCTCCACACCCAACAGGGCAAGCTGCACATGCATACTTTCTTTTGTTATACCTTACAACATGGTCATCGCTTATCTTGTAAGATTTGGTTCTCATGGGGAAATCACGAAATCCGACCCCCGCCCAGTTTTTACAAGGAGCATCCCCCATCTCCGAACAAGAGGACATACCCATAGCCGTTCCATATTTACTCATTGATTCTGTTATATAACCCACTTCAGGCTTGTAAGCCAACCCTCTTCTTAAAATCCAAGGAATAATAGGTTTTAACAAGTTCATCATAAGTTTGGTTATGGGGAAAGGGCTCCTTCTTAGAGATTTTAGCATTCGATCACTAACATCCTTTAACCTTTCAGGATCATCGATCGGAACTCTTTCAGTGCCTCTCACTGCTATTGCCTTTAATTTTTTTGACCCCATAACAGCCCCAAATCCACTACGGGCAGCTGCCCTCCCATTGTCATTAATTATGCATGAAATCAAAGAGAGCTTTTCTCCAGAAGGGCCGATGGATACCACTCTAACCTTCTCATCTCCTACTTCACTTTTTATGATATCTAAAGTTTCAGTAGTGTCTCTACCCCATAGGTGGCTGGCATCCCGAATTTCAGACTCACCATCCTTAATCCATAAGTAAACTGGTTTCTTGGAGATGCCTTTGATAAAGATGGCATCATAACCTGCCTGTTTTAATTCGGGGCCGAAAAAACCTCCTGAATTTGCATCCCCCCATGTATTAGTCAGAGGGGATTTTCCTACTACGGTGTATCTTCCTGAAAAAGGAACTTTCGTACCGTTTAGTAGACCGGTCACAAACCCTATTATGTTTTCCGGCCCTAGAGGGTCAACCCCAGTCATCTGACGGTTGTAGATATGCCATACACCTAAGCCAGTCCCTCCAAGAAAATCTCTATAAACTCTCTCATCTGGTATTTCTTCTTTAATCTCATCGTTAGAAAGATCTAAATTAAGAAATCTTCTCACATAGTCCCCTGACATTTGATTTCACCACCTACGGCCTTGTGAAAACCCTCCATCTGAATGAACATAAATCTTTCTTGGATATACTTTCCAATGTTATATGAGAAATAAGATTTGTCTTGATATCCTTGAATATCTCCTTTAATCAATACCTCTGAATTAGGGCTTTAAAAGCTCTCTTCTAATCCTTTTTTAAGGTCTGAGGGAACCGTTTACAATAAGTTCCTTCCTTGATAAAAATTTATATCAAAGTCCTTATGTATTTACCTAGGATGCTCTACTTTGATCCAATAATCTATGGTTATCTTACTTTAATAAAAAATAATTAAATTGACGAATATAAAGCGCGAAATGGAAACCATACGCTATCTCCCATTTATTATAATTCTCGCAGGGGTCGTCACATCGCTAAAAGCTAGCTTAATGACCTTAGGTTGTTGATATTAGACGTTAAATGCTTTAACTATTAGGGTCGTATCTATCCTAAATAAGGCGTTTCAATGAGATAAAAAAATCTTAATATGTCATGTTAGAAATTATCCTAACGTCCTCGGACCAAATCTAATCGGATTTCAAGATGCGAGTATGGATTGTAAACATCTATTTTGGATTGAAAACCAAATGGTTTGCACTCATTTATCTTATCCAAAAAATAGCGATAGCTGGTAAGATATGACTCCCTACACTACAATCAATACGCCCTCCGCAAAATTAACGGTTTTTCAAGTATTACCAGCCCTTTAAGTAATCAGAACCAAAAATGTAAACGTTAATCAAAGGATATATCTTAAAGACATCTAATAATTATTTCTAAGTTGGGAGACTTTGAATGAAAGTGAATGGTTATGAAATTGTTTTGACATCAGACAGGACACTTTTTAGTGATTATGGGGGGGGAATCTTCCTTGGATTCGTCTCATGTTTTCCCAAGAGTCTAATACCTGAATGGATATTTTTTAATGTATTTTGTCCTCCTACAAAAGTCGGAGTTGATGGATTGCCATTGTCAGCTCCTCTCGGGCTTAGAGTTATCGAATCACTGCTCTTAAATTCTGGTTTCAAAAGAGACCAGGTAGCTGTTGTTCATCCTGACCACCTCGATAAGGCTGTTGGTCCGGATACGAAGATATTGGGTCTCAGTGAGATGGATCCGCTTGGGGTAGGTCCAGCAACGTCCACCTTTACCCAGATATTCAGAGGTCCGGCTTACATGCCCATAAAACTCAAGGCTCTGCTCAACAATCCTGTAGTAACTCGTTACAAGCCGAAAGTAGTTTTGGGCGGCTCAGGTGCTTGGCAGCTTGAAAATGATGAAGCAACAGATAAACTTGGCATTGATTGCGTTGTTTTGGGTGAAGGAGAAAGTGTCGTGCCAAACCTTTTTCACAATATCTTACAGGGTGAGCCTATTCCTAAGGTTATCTATGGTCAACCGATAGATGCAGCAATGATCCCAAGCATTCTAGGTCCTAGCATGAACGGGCTCGTTGAAATATCCCGAGGATGTGGGAGGGGCTGCTTTCACTGTTCATTGGCATCATCCAAAAAAAGAGATATGCCGCTGGAACACATCCTAAAAGATGTTGTGACCACGCTGAGATATGGGCGGTCCACTCCGATCCTCCATGCAGAAGATGTGCTTCTCTATGGATCAAATGGATCCGCAGTGGATAAGGAATCTGTAATGAAGTTGTTCAAAGAAGTTAAAAAACTTCCAGAGGTTAAATTCATCGATATTAGTCACTTCTCCATATCCTCGGTGTTGCAGGCACCGGATCTCATCGGAGAAATATCGCAGCTATTGGGGTTGGGGGGAGAGCAAAAGTTTCTTGGAGCCCAAGTAGGTGTGGAGACTGGGAGTCAAAGGCTGATTAAAAAGTGCATGAAGGGTAAACCCGCTTTTGAAAAAAGTAAGGGGTGGTATGAAGATGTAATCGTTGCTTTTGAGACCCTCATGAAAAATAATTGGGTTCCAGCTGCCACACTTTTAATAGGTCTTCCAGATGAAACATATGGAGACCTAGAGGAGTCCATACAATTGGTAGAGGACTTAAAAACGTTTAAAAGTTTGCTGGTGCCACTTTTTTTTGTCTCGCATTCAAGGGAGAAAAGCTTCAACATTGAGAATCTGAACGATCTCCATAGGGAACTAATCATCAAGAGCTGGGAGCACAATTTTAGATGGATGTCCTTGCTTTACAAGGAATACTCCAGCATGTACATGCATAGGGAAAAGTGGCCTATTTACTTGCTGTTGACACTATCCGCAAAATATATGGGGCGGAGGCTCAAGAGACTTCTAAGTCCCTAACGGACAAATTTTTCCTTTATTTTTAAGATAACTGAGCCGAATCTTCTCTTTATGTCCGGGGGGTCGAATTCATCGATGGAAGCGTAATTTGGTTTTATGTGCCAGTATTTAGGAGCAGCTACGGTTTCCCACTTACCAGTTATTACCTTCAGGACCTCCAAGGAAGCCAATGAGGCTGCAGCCAAAACTATAGGGGCGATCTGTGGGAACGGATACTTGTCAGTGTTGACGAAATTCTCGAACCACTCATCAGTCCACTCCCCTTCATTTTTATAGTATTCGAGAGTACCTCTGAACATCTGCCTGTACTTTTTGGAGAACATGATGCTATGGAGCGTCTTGTAATTCAAACCCTTGGGAATTCCAAAAGGCTCCTCTGCTTCCGGACCATCTGGCAGGATGGTGGTTATCCTAGCGAGCATTCCTGTAGGATATCCTATCACGCAAGGTATGCCCTTCTTTTTTGCCATCCTCATGGCCAATATCGCGAAGGGAAAATCGTCAGCAACGCCTATCAGCACATGGACATCATCTTTAATCAAATCATCAAGCGACTCTATTGGCATCTCCTTTTCATAGGTTTCAGCCTTTATTCCCGGATTTATCTTTACAAGGTGTTCTTTGGTAACTGTCGCCTTTGGTCGTCCGCAGGTATCCTGAAAACAGCATAGCTGGCGATTCATATTGGTAGGTTCATAGACATCAGGGTCGATAAGCACGAAGTTTTCAACGCCACTCCTCGCCAGAATTATGGCCATCGCTCCACCCATGCCACCACATCCGATGAGCATTATCTTTGCATTTTTAATCTTTTCCTGTTCATCGCGGGTAAAAATGCCGTAATTCCTCTCAAATATTTCATCGTAACTAAAATCGAAATCGCATGGTTTTTTTTCGGCCACTTTTAATATCCCCCTTTTAGTTCTTTTTCTTTTTAATAAATCATATTATGGGTATAAATCTTTTTTCTAAGATTCGACTCTGTTAATTTATTGCCGAGGAACAAAAACTTAAAAGTACTATAAATTAATTGAAGAACGCGCATTTATTGAGAATTTACCCTTTTCAAGTTATATCTCAGACTTCCTTCATCTTCTTATTGCATAACATTTAAGGTATCTAATGCTAATCGTTTGAGACGCAGTGAGGAACGCTAAATGTCAAATAAACAAATCATCCTGATTGACTGTCAAGTTGCTGGGATAGCCGGAAACATGCTTGTAGGTGCGCTTCTAGATCTTGGTGCAGACATGTCAAAAGTCACAGGGGCTATGGAAGCTGCCAAAGATTTCGTTAATGGTTGTAACAGCATAGATGTTGTGGTTAAAGACATCATCCAAAGGGGATTTAGGGCCAAGGAAGTCAATGTAGTAATCGATGAGGAATTTGATCATCGGACAGGTCTTGAGATTATGAATGCTGTTAAGAATTGCGTAGATTACTTAAACCTATCTGACAAGGCGTCAGAAATGGCATTGGGTTCCATAAGAACTTTGATGGAAGCAGAAGTTAACGTTCATGGGTCTGCTCTGGAAGACGTTCATTTGCATGAACTAGGGTCTGCCGATACCGTTGCTGATATCGTCGGAGCTGTAACCGCCTTAGAGGACTTGGTCTCACTCAAAGATACCTTAATATGCTCAACTGCAGTCGCCGTAGGTGGCGGTTTGATAAAAATCTCACATGGAATTGTTCCTGTACCATCCCCAGCAACGCTTGAAATATTGCGGTCAAGAAATTTCCCGATGATCGGTGGACCCGTCGAAGCAGAGTTGACAACCCCCACAGGGGCTTCTCTCCTTGTCAACTTAACCAGTAAATCCGTCCAGTTTTATCCTATGATGCAAGCTGAAGCTGTTGGATTTGGTGCTGGAGGTGCAGATCTTGAGGCAATCCCTAACATCGTCCGAGTTATACTAGGAAAACCCTCTGGTCATGATTTTCTCAGCGATGAAATCTATGTGTTGGAGACGAACGTCGATAATGTCACAGGAGAGGTCATTGGTCATGTAGTTGAGAAGCTATCGAAGGCAGGGGGCCGAGAAGTATGCGTCATTCCGGTGTTCACGAAGAAAAATAGGCCCGGTCATATAATAAAAGCGATCGTCAGCAAGGAAGATGTGGGCAAAATATCTCATTTGATGATGGAAGAGCTTGGAACGCTTGGCGTGCGAGTACTCCCTTGTTATACTATGGGCTAATCCCTTTTACTTTTATCGAGTCTCGCTCAACCGATCGTCCTCAGTCTTTCACTCGACGCGATACCATAAATAAGTATGAGGGACTCTACAAGGTACTAAACTCGCATTACAAGTTAATAACTTGTTCACTCGTGAACTATTTATATATTAATCAATACCCTATACAGACTAATATATTAGGTGAATGGGTCCAATTAATCGCCAAAACTATTTTCTGGTATCAATAGGGGGGAATCTTTGGTTTGGGACTTTATCATGATGAAATTTTTATGTTACATGAAATATCATGGATCTGCTTAAAGTCACCCCTATGTAACCGATTTGAACCCTCTACTCACCTCTTCAGTAGACCGAAATGCTAACTTGTAATATGGCAATGCCTTGGATATGTCTTTTCCTTTAAGTATTACCATATGCCTATGTAATTGGCATAAATGGCGTCGGAATTAGCAGGAATGTTGTTGTCATTCCACCCACTTCAACCGTAACATCCCTTTCTACTGGTGCTCCTGCGACCGCTTGTCCCTGTACTACTTGTCCCAGCGATTCAGGACTTGCTGTGGTTTTAGTCTGATATTTTAAAGTGATTTCTTCGGATGCACCTGCTGCAAGAGTAACATCTTTAGTAGCTACTTCTGCACCATCAATATTAAGTACCAATTTTTGGGTGCTTTGACTTGCACCATTATTCTTCACTGTGACTAGTACCTTTAGGGGACTGCCTGCTATGACCCTATCTGGGTCACAGGTTATCTTAGTGACTACGAAGTCGCCTATAGATGCTGGTGCTGCTGCTGGTGCTGCGGTAGGTGCTGCTGCTGGTGCTGCGGTAGGTGCTGCTGCTGGTGCTGCGGTAGGTGCTGGTGCTGCGGTAGGCTTTACTAATTCTGGTTGTCCAAATGGTATTGGCTCTATCGTTGATATTATGATTCCTGCATGAGCAACCACTATGGTCGCTACAAGCAACACTGCCAATAATGGTATAGTTACTTTCTTCATTACCCTTTTCGTTATATCGCCACGATATATAAAACTTTTGAAGCAAATACGGTGCTGTTAAATGTAGATATTGGTTTTTGTCCTTGAAATGAATATCTCAAATGGGTGAGGTGGTCGAGATATCTATGAGGTCTTGATTCCCATGAGGTCTTGATTTATAGAATAATATCTGGATATATTTTAAAAAATGGATTTCTTCTATGCCTTTCCAACTCGCTGAACAATGGCTTTTTTTTTATTGAACAGATTATAAAGTTCTAAATGTTGGTTGTATATATCACTCTTGGTATGAGTAGCACTCTAGATCGCATCAAGCTCACTAAAACCAGTGTCATCAGCCCGCTTTCCATAAGATAATTTTGGGTATAAAACCAATACATTTATCTACTATGAAAACATAATACTAAAGCAGACAAAGATAAAAAACAAATACGGTATGTGTGGAAAGTATATATTAAAAAAGGTGACATACTCCCTAGCTACATCATAACCTCATAATCCACTACATCTTACCTTAGAATGGTTTCACACGATATAATTAAATAGGATTAAGTACTGTATGCATTAATAGAAAATAAACGATAGTTAATGCCTTAACAAGGTAAAAACTCTCAATACGACTATCGTTGGTTAAAAATATATGGGTGGAAGGATATAAAAAATATGGGTGGAAGGATATAAAAATGGCAGTAATATCAAAACCATCAGTTCCGCAGGCCAAGGCACATTTGGCGGGTGACCCAGAACTTTGTACTGGATGTCGACTGTGCGAGTTAGTTTGCTCTGTTCATAATGAAGGAGTGGCCAATGCAGATCTAGCCAAAATACGTATTGATCGATTAAAAGACTATGGGCTATGGGACACTGGGCTTTTTGTGCCGGAAGTTTGCTATCAATGTGACGAACCAGCATGTCTAATGGATTGTCCGCAGGGTGCTATAAAAGCAGACGAGAGTACAGGTTTCGTAAGAACTGTGGATAAAAGTCTATGTACGGGTTCATGCATTTCTATTTGTCAGGGGGCTTGTACATGGAGAATGCCTTCTTTTAATAAGGGGCAGTCCGTAGCTAACATAAAGTGTCATCTATGCCAAGGCGACCCTACATGCGTAAAGTTTTGTCCTACTGGGGCATTGAAGCTACTTTATCAAATGCCCTATGAAGTGGAGCCCAAAATACCGGCACCAACCACGGCACCAGCACCTACCGCAGCACCAGCAGCAGCACCAGCACATGCAGCACCAGCAGCAGCACCTACCGCAGCACCAGCAGCAGCACCAGCATCTATAGGCGACTTCGTAGTCACTAAGATAACCTGTGACCCAGATAGGGTCATAGCAGGCAGTCCCCTAAAGGTACTAGTCACAGTGAAGAATAATGGTGCAAGTCAAAGCACCCAAAAATTGGTACTTAATATTGATGGTGCAGAAGTAGCTACTAAAGATGTTACTCTTGCAGCAGGTGCATCCGAAGAAATCACTTTAAAATATCAGACTAAAACCACAGCAAGTCCTGAATCGCTGGGACAAGTAGTACAGGGACAAGCGGTCGCAGGAGCACCAGTAGAAAGGGATGTTACGGTTGAAGTGGGTGGAATGACAACAACATTCCTGCTAATTCCGACGCCATTTATGCCAATTACATAAGGTGATGAAAAATATTAGGAGAATGAAAGATGTCAGAAATGTATGGCTGGACAGGTAAGATCCTAAGAGTTGACTTAACCAATCGAAAAATCACAGAAGAGGATACCAAAAAATATAGCGATAGGTTCATCGGTGGTTCTGGTATTAGCCAGAAGGTCATGTGGGACGAAGTCCCTCCGGAAGTTAAAGCCTTTGATCCTGAAAATAGGATAGTATTCACACCAGGCGTCTTGACGGGAACCCCCTCACCATCCTCTGGAAGAACTGACATAATGGGGAAGTCCCCTCACACATATCCCAAAGAAGTTTGCACGAAAAGCGGTATAGGTGGAGATTGGGGCACCGAGCTAAAGCGTGCTGGCTATGATGGGGTGATTGTTCAAGGCAAGGCAGATGCCCCGGTATACCTATGGATCAAGGACGGAGAAGCCGATATACGCGATGCAAAGTTCATCTGGGGTTTGGACACCTATGCTACCCAAACTGAGTTGAAACGTAATTTGAACGATAGTCAGTATAAGATGCTGGCCATGGGACCCGCAGGAGAAAACCTGGTTCGATATGCATGTGTTATGTCTGGAACAGGGCATGCTGCAGGACAAGGCGGATTTGGGGCTGTTATGGGCTCCAAAAACTTGAAAGCTCTGGCTGTAAGAGGAACCGGTGGAGTTGGAGTAGCGAGACCTGAGGAAGTTCTAGAACTGCTAGAATATGTGAAAACTCTTGCAACATCTTTGGGTGCTACACCGAAATCGATGCTGTGGGTCGATAAAGAAATAGACCCGCATGATGTTCATAGAATACCCTATAGATATCGAAGTACTGCTCCAGGAAATCCAGGGGCTATGAACTTTTTAGCTACACATTATGTTAAACAAACCGCATGTGCATCCTGTCCGGTAGGTGATTACGTATATTGTAAACATCCACTGGGTGGCAGTGATATCCATTGCATGCAATGGTATTATGCATTTCTTTCAGGATGGATGGACGACGTAGCCTACGAAGTAAAGCTCCTTCACGACAAGTGGGGAATAAATGTTTATGAGCTGCTCTATATGATTCCCTGGTTGCAGAAGCTAAACAGGGACGGAGTCATAAACTCAAAAGATTCCGGTATTGACTTTGATAAATGGCCCGGACGGGATTTCATAGTGCCTTTACTTGATAGCATTACATACAGAAAAGGTTTCGGAGATACCCTTGCCGAGGGCGTGCCAAGGGCTGCTGAAAAACTTGGGGTGCTAGACAGCTTACTGACGGAGGAAGCAAGGGCTGGAGCTGGGTATGGGGGTCATGGCATGAGTGCCCATTATGATCCTCGTGATTATGCAGTATCTGCACTGCTCTGGGCTATGGATGATCGGGATCCTTATCATGATAAACATAGCCACATAGCACTTGTGCACTGGAGTGGCTTAGACCTCGATGAGCAAAAGGTCGTAGCTGAATATGCTTACTATTCTGGTGAAGCTGCACAGGCAATGGGAGATTCTAAGTACTCTTCTGCCGAGGCTTTGGCAGCGATATTGGATCAGGATCGAGCCTCTACGAAAAGTGCATTGGGTCTTTGTGATTATGTATATCCCATCATATGCAGTCCACTTGAGGAACGGAAGTATATAGGTGATACAAGTGTGGAGAGCAAGTTGTTCTCTGCGGTTACAGGGATTGACGTGACTGAAGCAGATATGCTCAAGGCGGGTGAAAGAATATCGAACCTGCAGAGAGCCGTAATGATAAGAGACGGTCGAAGAAGAAAGGATGACACCATACCTGATTATTTCTTCGAACAACCGGCTGCATGGGGCAGTCCACCACTAGATCGAGATAAATGGGAACAAATGAAAGACGAGTACTACAGGTTAAGGGGCTGGGATATACAGACAGGAATCCCGACGAAGGCTAAAATGGAAGAATTAGGACTTGGGGATGTATATGAACAAATTGCTTGATAAACTTGATAGAAGAGAATTCCTCAAGCTTGCAGGGCTTGCCGGAGCATCAGTAATTCTCCCCGGACAATCCGCTAAAGTACTGGGGCGAGCAGAGGCACAACCAGATAGTGGCAGTGGTACTATACCTGCGATGGTGATAGATGTAGGGCGATGTATAGGTTGTGGACAGTGCGTACGCGCCTGTTCCAATGAGAACAATACTTCGGCTGATTTGCAGCGGATAAGGATATTTGAAATGGACCTTGGCAAAGCAGACACACCTAAAGACGTGTTTCATGGTTACGCGAAAGTCCGCAAGGATTCATCTAACCTACCGGCTGGTATTAGCCCCTGGGAGTGGAATACCCAGCAAGGGCGATGGTTCCTGCCTATGCAATGCATGCACTGTGAGAATCCTCCATGCGTGGAGGCTTGCCCAACAGGAGCATCCTATATAAGCGATGACGGTCGTGTCATGATAGATTATGATAAATGTATCGGAGACCTGATCTGTGTAAAGGCATGCCCATATGGAGCAAGAGTACTTAATGCGGCAAAGCCAGAGACATCTTCTGCGCTTGACGCGCCTTTTGAGCGTGAAGGGCCCCTTGAGCTATGTGATATCGTCGAAGGGAAACCGCGTGTTAGGGAATCTGATGTGCCTTTGCGTCAAGTCGGTAAAGTAGAGAAATGCACCTTCTGTGAGCACAGGACCCAAGATGGATTCAGGCCTGCTTGCGTAGTCGCATGTCCTGTTCGTGCCAGACACTTTGGAGATCTCAATGATCCAAATAGTGAGGTTTCCAAACTGTTGAAGACCGGACGTTGCTTCCAATTGGTGGCAAATCTGGATACTGGGCCTCGAGTGTATTATTACTTTAGCGGTGCATAAGCCGGCGGGGTGCATAAGCAGTGGATGATATTTTAAGAAGTCTCTTGAACGGAGAGATCGACATAGCCACTGCTAAGAATAAGCTGAGAGTATTAAATATAAAAAAAGTGGCAGATATTGCGCGGCTTGATGTAAATAGGTCTCATAGGACCGGGGTTCCAGAAGCTATTTTGGCTCAGGATAAGTATCCTGAAGATGTGAGAAAGCTTGCACTGGCGAAGGCAGAAGATAGCGGATATGTTCTAATAACACGGGTTAAAGACGAGGATCTAGCTGAACTTGAGGCTAACCTGCCGGATGGTTATGAGCTAATACACAACCCAAAAGCTAGGACTGTCATACTCCAACGCGAAGGGCACGTCTTTCCCAAGAAAGGTAGAATAGGGTTACTGGCAGCAGGCACATCAGACATTTCTGTTGCAGAAGAAGTATTGGTGACTGCAGAGGTCATGGGTTGCGAAGTGATAAAAGCCTATGATGTCGGAGTGGCAGGAATTCATCGGTTCTATGAGCCTCTCATAGAGATGTTAGAAAAAAATGTATCGGCTATAGTAGTAGTTGCTGGCATGGATGCGGTGCTGCCTATCGTGGTTTCTAGTAACGTAGATGTTCCAGTGATTGGCGTGCCAACTTCTGTGGGCTATGGGATGGGCAAAGGTGGCATATCTGGACTTATGACAATGCTTCAAAGCTGTTCGCCTGGGCTAGCTGTTGTAAATATAGACAATGGTTTCGGAGCAGGTATTTTTGCCGCTATCATAGCTAAACAGTCAGGGGGGTATAAGATATGTTGAATGAATCAAATCGACAACTTTTTTATATGTTAACAGATTCTATAATGAGCAAAAAATTTATTATAGTCGACTGCAAAAACAAAAAAAGTTACATTTCGGAGGTCAGACGTTATGAGTGATTTACAATATACTGTCTTCACCGTACTTAGCCAAATGGCAGTCGGTGCATTGATAGCTTTAGTCATAGCAGACTTTCTCGCAAAGGACGAGAAGGCAGAAATGTTCTATGAAACGGCTAGCTACATCCTATTGCCAGCTGTGGCCATCGCGGCCATCGCGATTTTATTATCGATATTGCCGAACATTGCCATATCCTACCTTATCATCTCTAGACCTGAAGCCTGGGTGGCTCGTGAGACCCTCATGATGTCTTTATTCGGCGTCTGGGCATTAGTATATACGATCCTGTGGGTGTTACACCCCAAATACGGCAGCCTACGGGGCAAAGTCAGCTTGGTGGATAAAATAGTGGACAAGTTAGTAGGCGACAGCATCAAGGACATTAGACAAGCTGTGGGTTTGATAGGTATTGTTGTGGGCATATTATTTGTGACCACAAGTGGCATGACCTACGCTCTGGTGGGTTTGCCAGTTTTGAATCATTTTACAACGCCACTGTTCTTCATCATGACAGCCCTATTGGTAGGACCTGCGACGGTAGCTGCAGTAGTATCCCTCAAATATAAGAAAAGCGATCAGGTAGAAGCAAATAAATATGCAGAGACGCTGAGCACATACCTGGGGATTATATGGAAGTACTTGTTGGTAGCCACCATTGTTCTCATCGCACTCATAGCAGTCCATTTACAATTCCTGCAAAGCCCAGGAATGGGACCAGGAGGACGAATGGTTGTAGAGAATATGTTGGTTGGAGAATACGCGGCAACATTCTTAATGCGCATGATAATCGGTATAGCTGTGACGCTAATTCTTCTGGTCGGTATCATGCTATCTTTAAAGGCTGAGAACGTATCGAGGGCTGCAACCCTTACGCTAGTGGTCTTCGCTTCAGTGATAATCGGCGAGATACTGGGACGTGTGCTGTTCTACGAATTCTCCCATTTAAATGCGTACCTTTTCGAGGCCATACCTCTACTTGGTATTTAATTGAAGTGAAGTGAATTGAAACTAAATGTTCCAAGAAATCCGCTCCTTTCAAGGTGACGGATGAATTGGAACAAACCCTTTTTTTTAGTTGTGAATGAATAGCCAGTAAAATTTATTTTGAAAATCACTTTTTAACAGCCTACACTCTGCAAATAAAACTTGAGAGGATTTGTAGTATGGTGTAGTATAAAATTGACTTGGGCTATAACCCAACATAGACGATAGCAACTAACTACTACCAGCTAAAGCAAAGAAAATCTATGGGGTGATTTGTTATGGGTGGGTGAATATATCTATCAATCCATCTTCAGAAAAAAAGAGAAAAATTGGGCTAAAACTGACTACGAGATGCCCCCAAGCAGGGAAAAGCCGTACAGGCAACAGCGTATAATTTGCATCATGATTTCCCAGTCCCTGTGCAGCTTACACGAACAATTCCATATCAAGTTTTATCTTTTGTTTATCTTATCTTTTATTTTATTTATATTATCTAATATGCTATATCATGTTTTTTTATTATACCTTATTTTTTTATCTTATTTTTTGACGTTTATCTTATTTTGCGTTTTCTGTATTGCAGTTTAATGTCTCTTGAAAAATAATCTCTTCAGATTGTGGATTCTCTTGGATTTTCTTTTTCTTAAGTCAGCGAAAGACCCAGTAAGCAATCTTTAAATAGTATTAGTCACCAAATCAGTATAACATAGGAGGATCGATAAGCATGGACATATCCAGAAGAAACTTATTGAAGATGCTAGGTATCGCTGGTGGCGCCGCAGTCGTCGGTGCTGCTGGAGGTTATGCATCTAGGAGTGGTGCTGCGGCCGCTAGCCAAGAACCAGAGTGGAGAACTGCGGGCTTTTATGCAGAAGTCAAAAGAAAGCCGGTACCACCAACAGCAAAGATGTACTGGGCAGATCCAGATAGTGCTGGTTCAGGGAAGTCTTGGCCAGAAAAAGTAGCACATGTGTTTAACGCTGCTGGATTTGAGGAAATCGTCGACAAGGGAGACAGTGTAGCGATAAAACTGCACACAGGAGAGCGAAACAGGACCGCTCAACTAAGGCCTGATATGCCTAGAGCGGCTGCAAATCTGATAAAAGCAGCTGGAGGAATACCCTTCGTTGCAGATACGTTAACAGCCTATGGTGGTAAGACCACTACCAGGGCTTCTATCAAAAACCACATGTTGTCAGCGCGTACACACGGGCTCACGGAAGAGGCCGTCGGATGCGCAGTAGTTCCTTACTGTGACGGATCTGGCGATGATCAATATCCAGTGAAAATTGACGGAAACCAACTCACAGTTGCCTTGGTGGCAAAAATGCTAGTAGAGGCTGATGCCATGCTAGTTCTTACTCACCTCAAAGGACACGGTTGCGGTATGATGGGCGGTGCCATCAAGAATCTTGGAATCGGAGGCGCATCCAAACAAGGAAAGGTTCTGGACCACGACAGGTACGTAGGTAAATACGACACAGGTCGAGTTATGGAATTCGATGTTTCAGGATGTCCAGGCAAAGCCGCTTGTCCAGTGTACGGCGGACCGCTTGCTCAAAATTGTATTGACTGGTGTCCATGGGGCGCTCTGTCATTCGATGCCGCAGGGAAGATGGTAGCCGACCCAGCGGTATGCAAAAAAGACTGTCGAAACTCGCTGGCTGACGTATGTACCTCTCTGCCAGGTAATGGCTGTAAGGTAACATTCAAAGATGCGACAGCCGTCAAGCCTTCATCCAGAGTGCAGGCCGCGAACTGTGAGATAAGGTATGCAGATACCGCTATGGCTGTCATCAACTGCTTTGATCCGGGTAAGGTGGGCTACCTAACCGTTCTGAAGGAAGTTTGCCGTCAGTGCGACTGCGTCGGTTATGATGATATGCCGGTAACGCCCCATCTGGGAGTGCTTTCCTCGTGGGACCTTGCTGCCATAGATGCCGCCGCTATTGACATGGTCCAAGCGTCTGAATCTATGCCCAACTCACTGGCAGCCAGAAAGGGTCTGAAGGCAGGCGATGAGAAGTGGGAGCCCCTAAACGGACAGAGCCCATGGTTCCAAGTTTATGCGGTTGAGAAACTTGGGCAGGGCACAACAAGCTACACGCTGGAGAAAGTGGACGAGCCCTGGCTGTTCCCATGGTTCCTGACTGAGCACTATGAGTGGGATTATTCCGCACCATATAGAACCTTGATACCAAGGCCCGCAGACAAAGCCGCTACCGATCCCACAGCATGGTATCACGACGAGTGAAATCTAAATGGGTGAAGACGACTCTTCAACGCTGATGTTGGGAGCCATGTGCTGGCTCCTCGGCGAGGAGAAAGCGAAAAAGATAGCGCGTTCAGTGGGCAGAGTATCAGGTGAGTACAAAAGAACGTTAAAGGAACTGGAGCTGGGTCTCACCGAGCTAAAGATCGCTCCAGACATGGAGAAGTTGGCTACAGGCTTAGGCATTGATACAGAAGACAAATCAAAAAGGGAAATAATAGCTAGTGTTCAAGCGAAAATGATGGAGGGGCATTATGACTATGTGGACCCCTTTGCAGGTCCCGAGGAATATGTCCCTACATCAGTCCCTACATTAACAGAAACAGAAGGGGAGCCAACATCCGAAGAACCATCTGAACAATCATCCGAAGAACCATCTGAAGAGGAGTCTAAAGGTCAAGTTCAGTAAATCCAGGGATAAGATAATGAGGATAGATTGAATCAATATCCTATCCTCAACATCTTCTTTTTTTATTTTTGTTTATTTTGTTTAGTTTAATTAAATATAAGGTTCATAAAATAGAAAAATAAAAAAGAAAAATTTTTATTTGCGAAGACCTAAACGTCGTTTCCATTTGTTTTTCAGATGTCGAAGTTGTAAAGGTATGACTCTGCGGTAGTAATCTATTTTCTCTAGTCTGGCTTTCCTAAAGGGCATCATCTCATAAGCCCCACTCATAGAAATGCCTTTAGTGCCTTCCAGAGGTGCCACCTGCACTGTAAATTTCCCATCTTTCTCTACGATCTCATAGCGAATCGAATTTCTCTTTGGGGCTGTGCCATGCGCTTCACAGATCACATCTCCTCCCAGAGGTGACCGAACAGCATCCTCAATCGCAGCTACCGCTAACTTTCTGCCTGTAGAAACATTAACTGCGAAATTGACATCTTCAACTTCTCCCCGTAATCCTGCTATTTCTCCAAGCGCCGTCAAAAAAATTTCCCCGTATCTGGTAGGTATGTCTTTTTTTATGACTTGAATTTTCCTGCTATCAAATATCTGCATTAGCTCGTCAATCTTTTTGCTTTCTATATCATCAGCGACGTTGAACAGTACCACTTTATAGGGCTTAAAATGATTTAGGGCACCAACATGCTTTTCTATACTTTCATTTCCTGCGACAATGAGGTGAATATTTTCCATTATCTTTTACACCACCTAAACTGTGTTTTGTCAAAAAGACGTAATCGATTGATTTCAAACGCGTCAATACAAGGCACCGGAAGAACATCAATCAAACGCTTCTTTCATCCTATATAAACGACTCATCTTTATAAGTCTAACGGTTTTAGCTCGCTGTTATGTCTTGGTATTTCTGAGAGTTGTCTTATCCTGCTATTGGTTAAGCAAAATAAACTATTATATGCTAAAGAGTATGGTCGTAGATCGTAGCAGAATTTAACTAAGAAGACGATTGATTGAATACAATCTCCACAAAAAACACTCCTCTATAACATCAGCGTCAAGTCAAGATAAAATCCTCTTCCTGACAAACCCCCCATTGTGTCATATACGGCTCAATTTCATCTACATTACATATATCTACCTGCTTCAACTCTTTGAACGTTTATCCCTCACTAAAAGAGTGCGGTCCGATTACTAAAAATAAAAAAAAGTTCGAAAAGGAAAAGTTTTATTTAGTCTACCTCACTTAGTATTCTACTACAAAAACGTGGTATCAACCTATGTAAAGAGAAACCCCAGCTTCAGTTGCTGAGAAGATATGCTTGATACCCTAAAAAAGGAGAATTAAATCATAAAACTACAATGGAGGTTGGTATTGTTAACTTAAGTATATCTTGAAACGCAAAGAGGCAGCTGAGATGGGTGCAATATATGCGTTTTTTGAGATATATTTCTTCTTAAGTTAATAATAAAGGAGGTTGAACATGAAGATAAGCCGTAGAGATTTTATATCTTTTTTTGGATCAACTGCGATTGCATCTGCTCTTTTTTATCTTGTAGGTAAAGTTCCTCAACCAGCAAATGCCTCAGAACAAACAGACCCAGAAAAAGCAGCGATATTAAGGCCACCTAGTGCAAAGGAGGAAGAATTCCTCTCATTATGTGCAATGTGCGGTAAATGCTCTGAAGTATGCCCTACACATGCAATAGCGACTTCAACGTTGCTTGATGGTTTCCTTAACATTGGAACCCCCAAGCTTCTCGGAGAAGAAGAGGATAAAAAAGTACTTGTAGCAGCACTTAAGGAATTAAAGGAAACCGATATGATAGTCACAGCAGGGACGATAAATGAAACCAGTGCGATAAGTAAAATCGGAACGATAATTAAAATCGGCGCTAATGAAACTGGAACTAATGCAACTGCTGCGACAACTCAAACCAAGACTAAGGACCTCACCGGACTCTGTATTAAATGCATGAAATGCACCGAAATATGCCATACTGGTGCCCTTACTAAACAAATCATGACCTTCCCCACGGAAACGTGTCTTTCGTGGCTTTTTCCTGGTACTTGTCTGCTGTGTGTGCAGGCATGTCCGATAAGTGGAGTCATAAAAGATGATAAGGGGCATGCAGTAGTTGTGGCGGATGCATGCACAGGCTGCGAGATTTGTGTGGATGCATGCAAAATAAAGATAATACAAATAGTCCCAGTCGAATCGAAGGTTCTCTGGAAGTGGACAAGTCCCACAAAAGATGAAAATGTAACAGCCGCTCAAAATACAACAGCCAAGTAATCTTATCATTAGGAGTGTGTATAAAATGGAAAATTCATCAGTAGACGAATCCCCTATAAAGCCAGTAGAAGAATCCCCAGTAAAGCCTGTTAAAGGCGAATCAAAGAAAAAGGCGGCACCTAAGAAAAAGACATATTTCAAAAAGAAATACCTAAAAGAGTATATTCGACACCTCTCTCAGATATTCTTCTTTGTAGCGCTCTTGGTACTCGTAGTGGGCACTTTTTGCTCCCTTTTCATAAGAGATCAAGCCTTGAGTTGTCCTACAGGGTCCCTCCAAATACTGTTCTCAGGTAAAACGCTTACGCTCGCTCTTTTGGTTTCCATAATTCCACTGGTCGTTTTGACCTTGGTGCTTGGAAGAGTTTTCTGCAGTTGGGTATGTCCGATAGGAAGCCTAACCGAGCTTTTCTCAAAAGTTGGACCAAAAGATCCAAGATGGCCGGGTTTCCTGAGGAGCAGGCTCCCCAAATATGGGATATTGGCAGGTGCCCTATCAGTAGGTCTTTTTGTCAGAAAGGCAATTTTCTGTCCCGTTTGCCCAATTGGTACAATATGCCGGTCTGTTAACCCTACCGGTCTTGATGTGGGTCCTGAAGCGCTTGTGATACCCATCGTTGCAGGTCTTGAGCTGGGGGAAAAGAAGACTTTCTGCAAATACCTTTGTCCGGTTGGAGCAACCCTAGGTATATTGGGCAAGTTGAAGCTCTATGGTCCTAGGATAAATCAAGAAAAATGCAAAAAGTGCAAGCTCTGCATTAAGGCCTGTTCAAATTCAATGGACATCATACACCAGGAAAACATAGAAGGCAAGAGAATATCTAAATCCGAATGTATAATGTGCTATAAATGCGTTGATGCATGCCCATATGGTGCACTAAAGATGAAAGTTGGATTTTAGTTGTTCCAACTTTCTTTTATATTTTTTTAAAAACTATTCTATCAAATATTTTTTTCGAGAAGTTATCCTTTTAACCTTTGCACCAATCTAAGGTATAAAATTGTTTTTTGGCAAATCAAAAAGAAGCCACTAAAACAATCCTTTTTGCAATCTGGATATGTAGAACCTATTTTGTCGGCAGTTCCAAGATTTATCCGCTGATAACTTTTGATCTATTTTTATCTCAAACCGCAAAAGCAAGCGATACCCTGTTAGCCCAATAGCTTTACAGAAGCATCTTAATTTGAGATTGCATAACCTAAAAAAATAGGGCTGGATATATAAACTTCTTGTCGACAGGACTTCGAAGCTAACGTGGTAAACATAAATCAAAATATGAGCTATTTGCAACACAAAGAGCTTCTCAAAGTTCATATTAAAAACAGATTATATGAACGAAGGATTATGTATCTTATCTTATATTATATATATTTGTAACTCACTATGGGTATTAGATGGTAAAAAAATATGGAATGCAAAATTGGCTTGGTTTTGATTTTAATATTGAGCGTGCTAGCTGTAACTTTTTCAGGATGCGTCGAAGAGGAGCCAGTCATGCTACCACAGCCCCTAGCACCAAGAGTTGAGGCTGCTCCAACACCAACGCCGACTCCAACTGCAACTCCTAATGCCAACTCCGACCCAACATCAATAAATACCTAGTCAGAACAAATAAAGCTTTCAGGAAGCAGGCCGGGAATTAAAGGGATGCATTTCATCGATGTTTTAGAAAAGTATGGGGAAAAAACGTGACTAGAATAATATTCGTGAACAGCCCGATATTAATCCATGAACCTGCGAGACATATCCCTTACGGGATTGGAATACTTTCAGCCTTAGCATACGAGGCAGGGTTCGAGGTGGGCATACTCGATGCGAACGCTTTCAGGCTTAATCGAGAACTAATTAGGAGATACTTGAAATCTGAAGACTCAAACAAACCAATAGATCTAATTGGAATGTCAGGTCTGGTTACCACATACGGCTTCCAAAAAGAGATTATCTCTTGTATTCGAAAAGACCTTCCTGATACTCTTATTGTTGCTGGCGGAGGATGTGCCTCAAGCATTCCTAAGGAGATGCTTGAATGGATCCCTGAACTGGATATGGTCTGTGTTGGCGAAGGTGAAAAGACCTTTATTGATATCTTGAACCACCTAGAAGACAGGGACTTTAGCAGGGTGGAGGGAATCTACTACAAAGCGGACCTGCAGGACTTGTCAGGTCCACATCATAAACACCACAAGAAAATGGAAAGGAGGACCGGGCAGATGATGACGGCTAGGGCTCGAGGAGAAGTAGAGATAATTAAGAACCCTCCAAGGCCGTTGATGACCGAGAAAGAGTTGAACGATCTTCCTTACCCTGCGTGGAACCTTTTACCTATGGAGGAAGTTTACTTCCCCTATAGTCCCCTAGAACTCAGCGACGAAGCACTTCAATGTAAAAGGCGTATTGACGTCATTTCTGAGAGAGGTTGCCCCTACCAATGTACATTCTGCCACCACAACTATATGGGAGGCGATCTACTGCCTGACGGAACACGTCTCGAACCTTTTGTCCGTTGGCAAAGCGCTCGATATGTAGTCGACATGATAAAATATGCTCGGATTAAGATGGCTATAGATTTTGTGAGTTTTCTCGACGAGAACTTTCTTGCAAATAAGAAGAGGGCTTTAGAGATTTGCCGTCTGCTGGAGGAGGAGGATTTGGTCGGGGTGGTGAAGTGGGGGTGCCTGGGGGGACCGCAAACTGTAGATGCCGAGCTTCTGGGTAGACTCAAGGAAACGGGATGCACATATATCAGCTATGGTTTTGAAAGTGCTAACAAAGATCGACTCAAGGAGATAAGAAAGCCTCATATGGTCGATCAGATGCAGAAAGCCTTGGACATGACCGTTAAAGCCGGAATTAGCCCAATCGCCGCGTTCATGATTGGTTATGCGGGGGAAACATTTGAGTCTATTTATGATACGGTAAACTTTTGGGTTCGTAACGGCATTCAATGCGCTCCCTTCTTCATAACTCCTTATCCTGCTACTGAGCTCTTTGAAGAAAATAAAGAGAAAATTTTGTCTCAGTATGATGGAGATTACCAGAAGTTTGTCGAAGCTCTTGGAGACCCTTACAAGTATATAGTTAACCTAACCAGATTTAGCGTCCCCGAGATCCTTGGGTTAAGAGACCTAATGGTTACACACGACTTGAAGAGGATAAGGGAATATGCCAAGTCTCGGGGCGTAGAGGTCAAAGACGAGGAACCGACACCAGTTCCTAGAGATAAGTGTTAAATATGTGGTGTGTAAACTTCTTGTCGACAGGACTTCGAAGCTAAAGTGGTAAACATAATCAAAATATGAGCTATGTGCAACACAAAGAGCTTCTCAAAGTTCATATTAAAAACAGCTTATATGAACGAAGGATTATGTATATATATGTGTAACTCACTATAACTAGTAGGTGGTAAAAAAATATGGAATGCAAAATTGGCTTGGTTTTGATTTTAATATTGAGCGTGCTAGCTGTAACTTTTTCAGGATGCGTCGAAGAGGAGCCAGTCATGCTACCACAGCCCCTAGCACCAAGAGTTGAGGCTGCTCCAACACCAACGCCGACTCCAACGCTTAAACCAACGCCGACTCCAACGC
>JAQURP010000010.1 GCA_028715545.1 Methanocellales archaeon
CGCCCAAAACCGTTTTTCGTGTGTATATCGACCTCAATGGTTTTGTTCCCCCTGCTATCGGATATTTCTCGAATCATCACATCCTGAATTATCGTCACAAATTTTCCTCCAGAGTGCTTGAATGACTGATCGGGTAAATATACAGAGGTTTTGATCTCTTTGACACTCTACGGTTTAAATAGGTACATCTCTTGCCGTATTTCCAAAGGTCTAATACTTTTTTCTATTTACTGTGATGGGGTTCAGGCCTTTTTCCATTTCGAGTGTCGCAATTTCGATTGGATCACACCTATCTTGAATATCCAGACCTTCTACATTCACTAAGACTGGTGCTCCCATTGAAATCTGCAATGCACGGGCACCGATTATCCTGGCTTTCTCATATTTCGTATATTTTTGATCCAATCAATCACCTTTGGATGGGGTTGCTGAGAGTTGAACTCAGGTCACGGCGACCCGAACGCCGAAGGATAAACCAGACTACCCCACAACCCCTGCTAATACTTTGCCAACGCATCTACCAACTCTACATGCGACAATATCATGCGTCGACAACAGTATCTCTTAATCCCCAAGTCATCTAGTATATCCCCCACTCTTATCTCGTTTGTTCCCATTTCCTTTTTTCTTTCCTCAACTCTTTTTTTATAATCCTCCCACGAACTAGATATAACATTCCCACATGTGAAGCATCTAACAGGAATCATGTACATCACCGATATGATTTTTGATACTTTGCCCTTGCACCAGGTCCACCAACTTTTTTGGGCTCTTTTTGCCTGGCATCGCTGATCAAAAAGTTTCGGTCGTATTCTAAGAATAGATTCTTGAGTTTTTCATCAGCGGTCCATTTTAACAAGCCTCTCGCTATTGCCGTTCTAACGGCATTTGCCTGACCCATGACGCCTCCGCCTTTCACATTTACATCGATATCTATGCCTAAAGCAACATCACCTGCAATGAGCAACGGCTCCGAGATCTTAAGCCTTGCCAACTCTGGCTCTAAGATCTCCAAGGGTTTTTTATTCACCGTGACTTTACCAACACCCTTCTTTATTGTAGCTCTTGCAATAGCTGTTTTTCTCTTACCACTTTCATTGAAAATCTTTGTCATCGAATCTCACCATCTAGCACCGAGTTTTTGGCTTAGATCTCCCAACCGCATATATTTAATCTTACTCAATCTTGCCATTTTAGCATCCTTAATGGTCTCAAAAGACTCATTTTGTAGCCCATGGGGCACTCCAATATACACTTTCAATCGGGAGTATGCGCTACGCCCATATTTTCGTTTATAGGGGAGCATACCTCTAATTGTCCTTTTTAATATCCGGTCAGGTCTCTTTGGGTAATATGGGCCTTTTTCTGTGGTGCCTCTATTTACTTGTCTATTGTACTTTTCGAACGTGCTCAACTTCGAGCCTGAAATTACGGCTTTTTCTGTGTTCACGATAATTATCTCTTCACCTAAGAGTAGGCGTTTTGATATAGTTGATGCCAAACGTCCTAATATAAGTCCATCTGCATTGATGATAGTCATTTTAATCACTGAATTATTCGCACTCCTTTACCAGAGGGATTATCCTCTATTAATTGCTCTATTGTGAGGCATTTTCCTTTCACGTTCGTGATTTTATCTCTAGCAGAGAGACTAAAGTCAAGAGCGACTATCGTCACTGAGTTATCTAGAACACCAGATCCAAGCACCTTACCTGGCACGAGCGCTGTTTCGCCATCTGATACATGTCGGTTTATTTGACCGACATTAACTTCTGCGTAATTTCTCGTCGGTCTTTCTAGCCGCTTTGCTACATCTTTCCAGATTGCCACTTTTTCCTCACGTGATTTGGTCTTAAGATCCTGTACTAGTTTGACCAATCTTGGATTTGTTTTTGCCATATGCGGGGGACGAGATTCGAACTCGCGAACTCCTACGAGACAAGGCCCTCAACCTTGCGCCTTTGACCCAGCAAGGAGAAATTGCGTTTCTCCATTGACCCTTTTCTCATTTCCCGTCAAGCGAGGTGGAAAAGGGCTTCTTGTTTGACCAGACTTGGCAACCCCCGCTCAACTTAGCTTCTTCAAGCACTTTTTTAGCCCATCTGTCTTTTCTTTTATATTATCTATTGACCTTAAGATTACCTCCTCTGCTGGAAGCGAACCATGGGATTCAAGGTTAAACACGAACGCTGTGGGGTCACTGCCAATGTGTATCGCCCCTAACTCGCAGATATCCTCACAAAGGCGGCACAAGGAACAATCGAGTTCGTTAGTAATCTTCAAGGTATCATCCAGCTTGAGTATGCCAGTCGGACAGACTTCCACACAGTCACCGCACCCATTGCATTTTGATACAGAGATAATCGGCATATTTTTATAACTACACATAGCTGGTTGCCATTTCGAATGCTCTTGACCTTTGCCCAACCTTGCTATTGCCTCCAAATACACTTTTTGACCTTCCATGAGTTTAATGAGTGGTATCCTCTCGTCTGAAGGAACTATTTTTGGGTCAGATGACTTTAACTCCCCAGAATAAACAACTTTCGGTCCTTCAGCGCTTAACGTCAGAGATACTTGACACTGTGGGCACCCCTCCTCACATTTGCACTCAGAGCGCAATACATAGGACTCCAGATCGGTCTCCAAGGGAATTAATCCCAAACGCAGAGCAAGCATTTCATCAAATAATACCGATGTATTCTCGTATATGTTAATATCCTCTATCGCCAGCGTTGGTACCTCTGCGATCGCACTCCGCCTTATAGCGTTTGCGAAAGCGGATGAAACGCCAGACAATATGAATTTTGCTCTGCGATCAGATAACTCTCTTATGTCTATTTTCGTCTCAAACCCTCCTATCACCTTTCGATCGCGTTCCATCATGAGGTATGGGTGTCACATCCTCAATTATTCCTATTCGCAATTCAGCCCTAGCCAATGCCCGAATTGCTGCTTGTGCACCTGGACCTGGACTACGCTGTTTGTTACCTCCAGGGGCCCTCACTCGTACATGAACACCTACAATACCTTTTTCCTTGGCTTGCTCTGCAGCTATCATTGCAACTTGCATAGCGGCATACGGTGAGCCCTCATCTCTATCTGCTTTAACCACCATTCCACCTGATGACTTTGAAATGGTTTCTGCCCCTGTTAGGTCTGTTATGGTTACTATCGTATTGTTAAACGATGCATAGATGTGTGCAATACCCCATTTTCCATTAGACATACTTTCACCCCTTTTTCTGAGCAATAGGCTCTTTCTGAGCCTGAGTAATAGGAGACCCCACGTAGTATCCAATATTGGATTCTTCATCCTTTAGAACGGTGTAACTCGGAATATTGATCTTTCTACCTGCAACAGCTACGTGGCCATGAACAATGAACTGGCGAGCTTGTTTGGCAGAATTTGCAAGAGCGTTTCTGTGGACCAAAGTTTGCAAGCGTCGTTCCAACAGGTCCTCGACTCCTAAGGAGAGAATTTCATCTAATTCAGCATTTTTCTTTAGCAAGCCTATCTTACTTAGTTTCCCTAACACGTTCTTTGATTCCGATCGAGCATAATCCCCTACCTTGCCTGGCTCATTTATCTCTGCAAGTAATCCTCGTGCTTCTCGCCGGTATTTTCTTAGTGTACTATATGTCTTCCAAAGCTCTCGCTTATTTCTTAGGCCATATTTTTTGACCAATTCTGATTCCTCAGCTATCCTTGTCGCTTGCCATGGAAGACGAGGCGTTTCATACATTTTTCTTTTCTTACCCGGATAAGCCATGAAAAATCACTCCTTTTCTCCTTTTGCAGCCGCTGCCGCCGCCATTATCTTCTTTTTTACAACTCCTACTGTGGCTCCCTTTCGCCCAGTTGACTTAGTTCTTTGACCTCTGACTTTGTGCCCTCTCTCGTGCCTAATACCCTTGTAACTACGCGTTTTCTTCATTCTATCGAGGTCCTCTCGTAACGTCAGCATGACATCAGACCCAATAATGTGTCGTTCAGTACCAAGTATTGGATCTTTCTGCCTATTGACCATCCAACTAGGAGCACTTTTGTCGAAGTCCATAACCGCCTTTTTTAATCGTTCAATCTCTTCATCGGACAAATAACCCATAGTGGACTTTAGATCCAATCCAGCGTTCTGAGCAATTATCCTTGCTGTCCTCCTGCCAATACCTTTCATACCGGTAAGAGCATAGTGTACACTCTTTTTACCCTCTAGATCGGTGCTACCGATTCTAACTATGTGCTTGATTTTTTCATCTGTCGTTTTTTGCTTATCCATGTTATCACCTAGCTCAGACGAAGCAGGCACGCCAGGGAAGGGATTTGAACCCTTGCGTTCCAGAGGAACACAAGCTTTCCAGGCTTGCGCTTTAGGCCACTCAGCCACCCCGGCACAAGGGTTTAAAGCCCTTTGAAATCCACATTTACCATCCTTTAGGATATATGTTGGGTTCCATTAAGACCCTATCGGTGTCAACTACAACTCCTTTCCTAGCATATAACATTTGCTGTGAATCCATTTTAGCCGTACCGAGGCATACTGCCTCACCTTTTAACGTGAAAACGGCTACCCAATCTTCTGCATGGATATCCTTTTGGGCGGATAGTACCCCGGGTACTGCAAGATCTGCACCATGACATATTGCGTCTACTGCAGAATCCCTGATGACGACTTTCGGCAGAAACTCTAATGCATCTTCCATTGGACGAATTACCGTTCTGAGGGTAGATTCTATGCCCTCCTCTTCCAAAAAGACGTATGCATCCTTGAGATCATGCAATGTCGTTATCGTTGCCTCTGTAAATGGCCCTGCTCGAGTCCTACGTAATTCTGACATATGTGCCCCGGTTCCAAGCGCTTTGCCGATATCATGGCACAGCTTACGAATATATGTTCCAGCTTCACACCCCACTTTGAATAGTATATCCTTCCCGTCCGTCTCTTTTATTTCTAGATAGTATATGTCTCTCTTGCGAATACGTCGCTTGACAGCAGACTTTAACGGGGGTCGTTGATATATTGATCCAACGAACTGGCTGAAAACTCCTGTTAATTTCTCTGCTGAAACGTTTCTGTGAAGTCTCATTACACCTACATATTCTTTACCCGCTGTTAGTAGGGCACCAACAACCTTGGTGGCATCGTTGAGCATAACCGGAAGCACACCGGTCACCCTTGGATCCAACGTCCCACTATGACCTGCTTTGTTTAAATTTAAAATTCTCTTGGTCCATGCAACTACCTCATGAGAAGTTGGGCCCGGTGGTTTGTCTATGTTTATCAAGCCTTTGTTAATGTGCTCCTTCAGATCACGTCTTCTTGGATCGCAACCATAATTTGGATTTGTTGTATCCTTTGCTCTAACGAGCATCTCTTTCTGCGTATTCATTTTTTATCGCCTAAAGCTTTTATCGAAGCATGAAGAATCCCCACTACTCCGTCCTTGTCCCACTTGGATGAGTCGACTACTAAGTCATAATGAGATAGGTCGTTGATATCGATTTGGTAGAGTTCCATGTGTCGTTTTGCGTCACATTCATCTCGTTCTTTTGCATCGTGTAGGGCTTGGTCAAATGATATTCTTTCTCTAAATGCGACTCGACTGCATCGAGACTCTACAGGGGCCTTGAGCCATATTTTTATGTCACCATCCACCATCCATCCCGATAGACGCCCTTCGATCAAGGCGTTGTCTTTTTTCTTGGCGATTTCTACCTGTCTTTCGTCGATCATTTTATCTATTTTTGGATCAAGTTCTGCCAATTTGCCAAGTTCCAACAATGAGACCCCCCGTTCCTTCGCCATACTCCGAAACATGTCTCCAGCCGATACGATATCGAGTTGTAGAATATCTGCAAGCATTCGTCCAACAGTGCTGGTTCCACTTCCTGACAAGCCACCCAATGTGATTATCATTTCATACACCTATGTTCAATAACTTTCGAATGACTTGGCTTATCGAGAGGGAGCAAATAAAATACCAGAAGAGCCACGCGGGCATAAATTGCAGAACCTTGTCAGTAGCCAATATCTTGATACCATAGAATGGCAACATGATCGTGGCCTCAGGTTGTAGTACAAATATTAGGTGATACAGCCAGCCAAATAAGGGCAGTGTGACCAACATGGTATATGCCATCGGCTTGAATTGCTGCTTCATCATTTCGGACTGTATTTGCATCATTTCTGCCCTTTGCCCCTCCAATTTCTTTAGTTTGCTCTTATTCCCTGATAACTGGGCTTCTCTAAACTCCTTTTGAAAAACCTTCATTTGCTCTTGAATCCTCTTCGTTGTCCCCCAGTTGATGGTATATTTCTGGATGATTGAAACGAATAAACCTGTCATTGCTGACAATACTAAAATCAAGATATGGATTGGTAATACCGTTAAAGGTCCAAGCAGATCGTTCATCATAGTCCCTAACGAATATCGGAATTCTTGGCTCGTATACCCGATTATAAGGCCGAATGCTGAAATCAATGCAAACGTATCTAAATATTCCTTCCACTTGCTCATCTATTTCTCACCAAAAAATCCTCTCAGCATGGGATGCATCTCCATCATCTGCTCGGATGCCAACTGCTCGTACATTCCGTATACGATGCTGACGGTCAGCAAAAGACCAGTTCCACCAGCTTGTCCAACAGTGCCGGTAAAGCTCGCCAATGCAGCCAATGCGCCGATGAACACGCCACCAATTACGGTGACCTTGGGTATATATCGCTTCATCACCCTTTCAATGGATGCAATATTTTGCCTGAATCCTGGGATTTGCATTCCAGATCTTTGAATTTGTTCCGCCACACTTCTGGGATCCATTCCACTTGTGTCTATCCAGAATAGAGCAAATACGATGGATCCAAGAATCATGATGGTCAAGTAAGAGATTATTCTGAGCGCGATCTGCCAGGGTAAGTGCATTGCTATGCTGGGCATCAGTTCAGTGGGGCTATGTATTGGCGAAATATAATACATGATCCCAGAGATGGCAGTATTTCCATCATATGCACCTATCAGTGAGTTATGCCCGACGATTGACAGATTACTACTCCAGAGTAGCATGCCGGCCATCTGCAGGTTAGCAATCAGTGCCATGACCAGGATTATCGGCAGAACAGAGGCGTAGATCAATTTAACAGGGAATTTGCCCCTTGCGCCACGTACGGCAGCATGTGCAAGTGGAATCTCAATTCTTGTGCTTTCGGCATATACGACTATAACAAAGACCAATATAGTGCCGATCAAAGCCAACAATCCACCGCCTATCATCAAGAAGATTAAACCACTTCCGGTTAGCACCCATTCAAAACCCATCGTAGTGAATATCTCATACCATCTTGGGATAAGTCCAATTGGAAGCATCTCCCCAGTGAAGGGATGTATGGTAAATGGATCTGGTGCCCAATGAAAAACACCACGTATCAAAGCTCCAGCTACACCCGCAACTATAAAAAGGCCGACTCCTGAGCCAATGCCCCATTTCGATGCCGTTTCGTCCATGAAGAGAATGAGAACGCCGCCAATGCACACTTGGATGAAGATCATCGCCGTTATTACTGTCGGAGATACGCCCAACCTACCTGCTAATTCTAAATCTGGCAATAAGTAGCCGGCCATTATCTGGGGGAGTGTTGTTAGCGCGATCATGACGAACACAAGTGTCTTTTGCGCACCTTGGAATATCGCTTGATCTTTTGGATCAGACAGGTCCAGTTTGATTATATCTGCACCGACGAAAAGTTGCAGTATTATGGAAGCGGTTACTATCGGGCCTATCCCCAGCAGTATCAGTGAGCCTGATTCCCCGGCCATGATAGTTCGATACATCTCAAATAAGTCTCTTGAATCTGGATGTAGACCGAATAGAGGTACATTTGAAAGCGCTAGATATAGTATGAGGATGCCAAGAGTCCATAATAATTTGTTTTTGAGATGAACGTGACCTACCGGTCTTTTTACAGCAGGCAATCTGTTAAAAAATGGTTCCAGGCGATCTTTAATGCCTATCTCACCCAAACCTTACCACCCGTCTTCTCCAATTTAATTTTCGCTGTTTCAGAAAATTCGCTGGCATTAAGAGCGAATTTTTTCGTTACTTGACCACTACCCAATACTTTAGTCAATCCCATATCTGCCAAATCTACATAGATCAATCCTTGCTCTTCTTTTGCAATCCCCTCGTCAATTAAATAATCTGAGATCTGGTCGAGTTCACCTAAGTTAATAGTCATTTTTTCTTCAATAACCTTGGGAGGGCGTTTGAATCCACGGGGGGGCTCTCTGTAAACTCTGGGTTTAGAGCCGTGTCTGTTATGTCCCACGCCAAATGTTTTTTTACCACGCATTTTCTTTGTTTTGTCGCGCATAGGTATCACCGCATTTGTTTGAGGAGGTCATTGATGTTCTCACCATAAAATCCGAGCGCTCCTCCTTGCTGAAAACTTTTTTTAATCCCCCTGTGCCCCCCTCGTGGGGGGTGGAGTCGAAACACTGGTGTGAGCATGGGAAGAACATCTCTTAGTGACGCCTCCCTATCATAGAGTGCTTTTGCCAAGCTCTTTATTGAGCTGTAACTCGTGTTTTCTTTCACATACTTCTCTGTAAGTGGAGTTCCGCCTATGAGTTCTCCCCTCGTCTTTAAGATCAATGCAAGCGATTCTTTGCTGACATTACCCCAAGCAACGTAATCCTTCACTTTTTGAATCATTCCTTTATTATTGGGATTTTCATCCAAGAAAACGCAGTGATTTACCCTATTTAAACGTAACATGTTCAGCGTATCTTTTATCTCCGGTCTAAGATTAATGGTTCCCCTTAACATGATCACCGCATACATATCACTTAAGCCCCCTTATAGTCGCAGTTTGTTTTAGCGCTTCATACGTGGCTTTTGCAAAATTTAGCGTGGTTCTAGTTTCACCCATAGAACGAGTCCAAACATCCTTGATACCAGCCAACTCTAATACCTTCTTTATGGATTCTCCCGATGCAATTCCGAGTCCTCTGGGTGCAGGTTTAAGCACTACTGTGGCACTACCTACCTTTCCTTTGACTTCTAACGGGACGGTATGTGGCATACCACAACCGCACTCCCAGGAGCCGCAACCCCTCTGAATCTGTATCACATTTCGCTTTGCAGCGTTGATCGCTTTGAGGATGGCAAACCCAACTTGTACATCCCTGCCCTGACCAAGTCCAACATAGCCGTCACCATTACCTACGATGACGACCACTCTAAATTTAATTCGGCGCCCAGAGTCGGTCATTCGCTGTACCATGTTAACATCTAGAACCTCATCCATTAAGTCTGGCAAAAGGGTATCCACTATCTGATGCTCCTTGATAGGAAGACCAGATTCAATTGCTCCATCCATAGACTTGATTTTACCTTCTAGGACCAACTTTCCCAGACGGGTCTTTGGAATCCATGGCCCCTCATCTATTTTTGTAGACATCTATTCACCTTGAGTAAAATCGCTCAGCATTTTTTCCTTGATATCCTCAAAGGACAAATCTTCAGTAATGTTCTTGATTCGTTCCTCAGACGGAAACATGACCGGGTCATGCGGGATGCTCATACCTGCATCGGTAATACCCTTTAGTGTAGCATAAATTTTTGAGCCCGGAGATGACGTCTGTAGTCCAATATCCAGCACAGCCTCCTTTGCTATCTTTTTTGCTCTAAGGCCGAATAACAACCCAGTTAAGTATGCAGCAGATATATTTCCAGTTCTATTAAGTCCAAACTTTTTTAGCTCAGAGGAAATTACAGACAATTGTGTGACATCCCCCTGCTCACCTGGATAAACTAGTTGCACGACCATATGCTTTAGGCTCTTTCGCACCACAACCCTTGGTTTTTGTGATAACAACAATTTAAGCCTCTGCCTAAAATTCGTCTTTCCTTCCTTTCTTCTCCTAAATTTTGCCATGCCTAACTCCTTTTGGTTTTCAGATGAGTATCTAAGTGAGAAACATCCCGAAACTCTCCACCTGTAGCCTTACCATATAGTTTTCTGTACGTACTTGCATCTATGGTACCTTCTGCTCTAAGTGTTTTAAGCCTCTTTCGAAGAGCCCTAATCTTGTTCATCCATCTCTCTTTTCCAGACACCTTAGCGCCCTTTGCACCCCGACGGCTGCCTTGTCCTTTTCGATGTCCGTATGCTCTCTTTTTGTCTTTTGTACGTGTTCTGCCACGGCTTATACCCTTCTGAAGCTTTCGCTTAATGATTCCATCGGCGATCAGTTTCCGGATATCCTCTCTCGTGATCGCTGTAGATATGTCTTCAGCTTTTTCAGCATCCATCCACACTCTTCCCACGCCGACATCAAGAATATCAGCAGCCATTCTCTTTTGATTAGACAGGTCCATCTTACTCCCTCGCAGTCGGATTTAACACTTTGATGCCGAATTCTTCCGCTTTTTCCTCTATATCCAGTCTTTTCTTCTTCCCAACACCGCCACCGATTCGAATCGCTTGCTCTGTTTCGTTAATGTTTTCAATGTCTTTTGGACGATGTACCAAGACTTCTTCATAGCCAGATGGATGTAATCCTCTCACTTCTTTAGGACTGCCATATCCTATTTGGACTACTGCACCTTTTGCAGCAATTCTTTTGCGCAACTTGTTATGCATGCCTATTGGGTATCTCCAACTTTCATCAAGCTTCTTTTTCTTATGTGAGTCGTGGCGTCTAAACGATGGTTTTTTACTTTTCTGTCGCTTTCTGACCTTGAGGAGATGTTCTTTTTCGTCTGAGAAACTTTTTTTTGCGCTAACTGCCTTTTGTATGCTCTCTGCCAGTGATGGGCTAATGCCTTTCACAGCAGTGAGATCATCTATAGAAGCTCTTCGAATATCATCAACGGACTTAAATCCGGATTGATAGAGCGCTAGGGCTTTAGCCTTACCAAGTCCTTTTATCTTGGGGATGCCCTCTATCATTTCGTCCATTGCGACCACCCCACTATATAGATACCGTCTTGGAAGACCCTGGAATCACGCCTTTTGATGCGAGTTGCCTGCTCTATATTCGCAGCAGTTTGAGCCACCAATTCCTTGTCTATACCTCTTACAAAAATCTCATCATTGGCAACCTGTACGTCTACGTTGGGGATAATCTTTGCTTTTCTTGGCCTTCTTTCACCCAAAAAGTTGCCAATTGAAAGCGTGTTTCCTTCAACTTTAATTTGGATTGGGAAGTGGGCATATACTACCTTTAATTTATATTCGAACCCCTTTGTTACACCCATAATCATGTTTTTGATGTGCGAGACAAATGTACCTACAATTGCGCTTTGGGCTCTACCAACCAATTTAGTATCTACTACGACTTTTGAATCCATTTTTGTGATCGTAACTCCAGGATACACAAACTCGCGTTGCAACTCGCCCTTGGGACCAGATATCTTCACCATGTACTCTTCAATGCTTACTTTTGTGTCGTCTGGAATTGAAATGTCAATTTTTTCCTCTGTCATCATACATCACCACACATATGCGAGTAGTGCCCCGCCGATACCTTTTTCCTTGGCCTGATAATGGGGGATTATACCTTCTGAAGTCGTAAGAATCAGGGTACCAAAGTCTCTGGCAGGCAGGAATTGTTTTTCCCATTTTTCAAAATCCGTCTTTCGGACAGAAAATCGCGGTTTTATAACCCCACACTTGTTGATTTTACCCTGTAATTGTACTTTAAATAATCCTGATTTTTCATCATCGATGAACTCAAAACTGCTGATGTATCCCTGGTCTTGCATGACCTTGAGTACACTGCCAATGAGCTTTGACGCTTTCAGTACACACTCTTGTTTTCCGATATTTTCAGCATTTTTAATCGTTGATAACGCACTAGCAAGGGAATCTAACATCATATAACTACCTCAACTATATTTTTTGAACCCCATATCAGGTGCAATCTCTCTGAAGCATTGTCTACATAGGTAAATGTTATATTTTCTGACCAATGCTTGTTTTCTGCCACACCTTTTACAGGAATTTGCACCGCGCCCGAATAATTTTTTCATATTACCCCCACACCGAACTCTTCCTTGACAAACGTGATGGCATCCTCTTTGGTCAATCTGTGGCTCTTTGGAATATTTCTTCTTTGAATTCGCCTTCTACTTATCCTGTAGCCTGGTCGCTGTAAAACAACGTTGACATCCATACCAAATATGCCGATATCAGGGTCATACGCCATGCCAGGAAAATCCGTATGCTCCTCGATGCCAAATGAAAAGTTACCCGTATCATCAAACTGTTGCAGGTAAATTTTATTATCCTTTGTCTCAAATGCCTTTTTCAAAAAATCTTCAGCCCTTTTCTTCCTGAGCGTTACCTTGCAACCAATTGGCTCGCCCTTTTTTATCCCAAATGTTTTTGCATTACTTGCAGTGGTTCGAACTGGTTTTTGATCAGTTATCCCTTCCATTATTTTCTCGGCGTTCAGCAATCTTTGACCACCTTCACCTAAACACATGTTGACAGTGACTTTATCGATTTTTATGCACCGCATGGGATTCATTTAGCCACCCCTAAGTCGATCTCTGGCTTGTCGATACCGATGACGAAAATATAATCTGCCACAACTTCGAATTCTTTTTCGCCTTTAATGGTCACCATATTTGGTTTGGCGCTCCTAACTTGCTTTCTCTCTTTGATAAGGCCAATCTCTCCCAAATGTTTGCCGCCGATAACCATGGCAAGATTTCCTGGTTTACACTCAAGATGCTTTGTTATTTCCCGCTGAGGCATTTTTAGCAAGACAGAGTCACCGGTATTATAGTCGTTTGAAGCGATGATGTTTGAGCCATCATGCAGGTTAAGTTGAACTGCCCCTCCTTTTACCGTTGTTTTGTTTTTAATCTTGCATAGTTTGGTGTCTGAACTTTTAATTGGATGGAGAATGAAGCGTCCTTTAGGATCAAGTAATACCCTGTAATATTTCTTTGTAGATGGAATAGAGACTATGCTGAAGATGCCTATTGGAAACCGATGATCCTTTATAATCACACCATCGACGAGGACCTTCCCCTCATTTAAGATATGTTTGATCTCCCTAGTATTTTGACCAAGCCCCAATATGTCTCTCAATGCTATATTCAAAGGAATACATTTCTCCTTTGAGTTAGGACCAGAACTCGGTCTGGTAACCCATACATTTGTTTTTCTAGTTATTGGCCAGGAAGTAGGTGCCGATAATCTTTTTTGATGCATTTGTTCACCTCTCAAGGAGGTCCTTTCGGAGCTCATCTTTCAAGTTTAATTTCGTAATAACGACATTGGAAGGGTGGATTGGTTTTGCGGTCTCGGATCCATCTGCTTTTTTTAGAGTAACGCCATCAATGGTCACCACGCCTTTCTTTAGGTCTACATTCTGGACTTTGCCCTCTGTATCAGCATGGTCCCCTCGCACCACTCTCACGACATCGCCTTTTACAACCCTCGCGTTACGTTTGGAATATTTTTCCCTTTCCTCCTCGTTAAGTGGTGCTCTCAAGAATTTTTGTCGCTGGTGCAATGGTGCATTCATCCTTTCAAGACGTTGCTTTCTTGGCTGTTTAGATTTGAGCATTTTGATACCTCATATCATATTATCATAGTTGCAGTTGATGCAATCTTCGAGAAGCGTTCGGCTACCTCTTTGGCTACAGGCCCTTTGATATCTGTGCCTTTTAGCTCACCTTTTTCGTCTGTAAGCACGGCCGCATTTTCATCGAATTTGACTCTCAGGCCATTTGGACGTCTAAATTCCTTCTTCTGCCTGACGATCACTGCACGAAGTATTTGTTTTCTCAGCTCAGGAGTACCCTTCTTAACTGAAACGACGACCATTTCTCCGAGACCAGCCTTTGGATATCGTCTTTTGACGCCCCTATAACCAATGACTGCGATGACTTGGAGTACCTTTGCACCTGTGTTGTCAACACACTTTAGTGAAGTTCCGGTTTGAATGGAGCGTGGGATACTAGCTTTCATTGCCTTCATATTATATCACCTGAATTATCACAAAGCTCTTTGTCTTGCTCAATGGGCGACACTCAGCTATCTTCACCACATCGCCCTCCTTAGCATCTATGCAGGGGGGGTTATGTGCACTGATCTTTGACCGCCTCTTCTCTTGTCGCAAGTATTTCAAAGACCTTCTGGTAAATTCTCGCTGTACAACGGCTGTCTTTTTTACCTTAGAACTGACGACCCTCCCCTCTAAAATTTGCCCTCTAACGGGAAGAATGCCATGGAACGGGCAATTTGGATCATCACATTCTTTTTCAGGTATGGTTACATTCAGTCCAATATCTCTTACCATCGTTTGCCCCCTATTAATCTTCTTTTTATTCTATCTTCTGGTCTTGAAACTAGGAGCTTACCATCGACTTTGACCTTGTTATTCGGAATAGAAAAGATGAATGTCGAGCATGACTTCGGAATTTTTTTATTTTCTATTACAAGAAGGTTTCTTGTCTCATCCACGACTTTCCCCTTTATCCCTATCAGGCTGGAATTCGTACTGGCGCTGACTTCTGCGAAAAGTCCAATTAATTCATGAAAGAGTAGGTTATTTGGAGAAATATCCATCTATGACTCCTCCTGCTCTCGTTGTATTGTCTTAATTCTGGCTATTGTGCGCCTTATCTCTCGAATTCTGCCGGGATTATCTGGTGCTCCACCTGCAGAGGCGACGGCTCTCTCTCGAATGAGCTCGTCCGTAAGCTTAACCAACTGCTCTTTTTTTTCTTCAGATGTCATTTCTCTGATTTCATCGGATCGTAATATCGCCATCAATTGCCACCTTTGACTTTGGATTTTTTAGCACTGGATGCCTTTTCTTTGGGTTTTGTGTTAGGCTTTTTATGCTGAGGCTCTTCTTTAACCTCTTTATTTTCGCCATCTGCTGTTTTTACTGCTGAACTTTCCTTGCCAGGCTTATCTGCGACTTTGGCGATCTCTTCGGGCTTTTCAACTCCCTCTGCATCTTTCTCTTTAATTTCCTCTATATCTTTATCTATCTTTTTTGGAGCCCCTTCTATGATCCTCTCCTTATCGATCACGTTGAAGTCATCTGGCAACTCTACGCCAGGAGGTACTATCCTAACCTTGATTCCGATAACGCCAAGTTTCTTTATTGCAATCGCATAGCCCTCATCAACTATCCGTTCAACTGACTCTCCAGCGTGCTTTATGTATCCTGCCAGAAATTTTTCCACTCTTTTTCTAGGACCAGTGAGCTTTCCAGATATTCTAATCTCACATCCCAGTGCACCTGCATTCATGATTCTTTGCAACGTGGCTCTACCTGCTTTTCGGAAATACCATCCTCTTTCTAATGCATTAGCAAGACCTGTTGCCATCATTTGTGCATTTAATTCTGGCCTTTCAACCTCTTGTACATCGATTTGTGGGTTGTCCAAATTGAACTGGGTATTTAGATCTTCTGTAAGCTTGTGTATGGTTTTCCCTGATCTTCCGATGATCATTCCCGGCTTTTCAGCATAGATAGTGATCTGTGTACCCATCGGAGTCCTAATTATATTCATTCCACCATAACCAGATCTGGCCAGTCTTTTCATGAAACATTCGTTCATCATGGCTTTTTTTAAACCCTCTTGAACGAACTTCTTTTCAATAGCCATTAGTGCACCTCTTCTAAGATTATTTCGATATTCACAGTATCACCATGCTTTGGCGTAGTCCGACCCATAGCCCGTGGAAAAAAACCATCGATAACTCGCCCCCTTTTGGCGGATATATGTATGATTTGCATGTGTTCCGGATCAAGACCTTTGTATTCGGCATTGCTCTGAGCATTCTTGACGAGTCTTAGGATTTCAAAGGCAGCTTTCTGGGGGTATCGTCCTGCATCCCATTTATGTAATCCTCTTCTATGGCCTACGTTTCTATTATACCGCTTGAACGGAACAGGCCTCTTTAATGCAATTACATCCTCTAAATACTCTTTCGCCTTGGGGATACGCATAGCCTTTAGCTCGCGGCAAATCTCCCTCGCATGTTTTGGCGAGATTTTAACCTCGTAACACATGGCCTTTGCCGTCGTATCCGACTTTATATCTAGGGAATAATTTATTTTTGCCATTTAATCACTTCAGCGGCACATATCTACTGGATCTTGTCGCACCGATGCCAGCGCTTCCGTGCATAACCTTCTTACGTGTTAGGGCGAACTCCCCTAAATAATGTCCAACCATCTCTGGTAAAATCTCCACATGATTGAAGTTTTTACCATCGTGTATCTCAAAGGGTAAACCGACCATCTCTGGTAATACGATCATGTCCCTTAAATGTGTTCTTATCACTTTTCCTTTATGGATTCGCTCCAATAATTTCTTGTGACTTTCTGGGAGACCTCTCTTGAGGGCACGTCTCTGTCTTGCTGGGAGCAACTCAGCTATCTGCTCCAAATTCATCTTTTTTAGCTCATCAACTCCATAACCGCGATATTTGAATTCTTCTTTTCTTCTCGGTATTCTTGCTTCCTTATCCTTGGCCATCCTAATCACCCTATCGTTTTCCTGTTCTCCTGGCTGCGATAGACCCTACTTTCATCCCTGGTGGGGCCCCCCTACCCACAGTCTTCGGCCTTCCTGGATGTTGGCTCCCCCCACCACCAAACGGGTGGTCTATAACATTCATTGCAACACCCCTTACTCGTGGATACTTTCCAGCTCGTGCTTTCATTTTATGGTATTTTTTGCCCGCCTTGACGAACGGCTTATCAATTCGTCCACCGCCGGCGACGACGCCGATAGTTGCCTTGCATCTTGGACTTAGCCACTTCGTTTCTCCACTTGGTAATTGCACGACCGTCTGATGGACATCATGGGCCACCAGAATGCCATATACTCCTGATGATCTTGCGAAAGAGCCACCATTTCCCGGTCGACTCTCTATATTACATATTGGAACCCCCTCCGGAATTTCTGCCAGAGGCAATGTATTGCCTTGTTTTATCTCTGCAGATATGCCGCATGCAATATCATCGCCTACAGCCACGCCCTCGGGTATAAGAAGGAATCGCTCCGTATCATTATCGAACCGGACTCTCGCTATGGGGGCGCTCCTAGCAGGGTCATGCTCTATGCCAATAATTGTGCCCTTCACAGTTTCCCCTTCATCTGTTTTTACGTGCTGGAGGTCTGCCTTGTATTTGTGAGACGGAGCCCTATATGTGGGAGTTCCTCTTCCCCTATTCTGAGATATTAGTTGCTTCCCCATGTTTTTTCACCTCTAAAAGACCCCTAACCTCGTTGCAATTTCTTCCGCAGAATCATCAGGCGATAGAGTGACAATGGCTTTTTTCCCTTTTTTAGTAATCATCGTTTTAACATCTATTACAGTTACCCCATATTTTTCCTCGATCTCCTTTCTGATTTGATCTTTCGTCGACCTCATATCTATTATAAATTGAAGCTTGTTTCCAGCGTCAATTCCCAAGGATGCTTTTTCAGTTACATAGGGGTGTCTGATCATTTAAACACCTCTTCCAGCTTTGATATGGAGGATTCAGTCCAGATTGTCAGGCGACCAGCATTCGCACCGGGTGCAAGCAATTCCGCGTTTAATGCATCCACTAGGACAGCATCCATGCCGGGTAGATTGCGCGCTGCTCGAACTATGCCCTTGTCCTCAGAAATTACAAGTAGGATGCTCTTCTTTCGTTTATACTTTCTGCCCCTCATCTTGCCTTTGCCTGCTCTAATTTTTTTATTTTTTGCCCTAAGAACATCATCCCATAGATTAATAGTTTGTAAAAATTCTTTCATCTCAGACGCTTTGGTCAACTCCTCTAGAGAATCCTCGATGACTATCGGCAGTTCAAGATCAAACTTATACCCCCTACTCTTGACTACGTAGGGATTAGCAGTAGCAGCTATCGCAGACCTGATGGCTTTTCTTCGCTCTTTTTTGTTTATCTTTTCAGAAAGAATCTTCTGAACCTTAGGGGGGTGAGCTCTTCTTCCGCCCACAGCGAAAGAAACTATAGCAACTCTCCTGCCATCCTTGATTCTTGGTGCCCTGGAGACACCTCTGCCAACGCCCCAGCTCTCAGCAGACGTCCTCATGCCGGCATATATGTCAGGGCCATACGGCTGCAACCGGTTGGCCTGTGCTGCAATGACGGCCTTCTTGATCAGATCAGGTCTGTAAGCCTCATCAAAGATTTTTGGCAGTTCTATTTTGCCTTTGACATTTCCTGTTAGATCTATAACTTGTGCTTCCATTGTATCATCCCTGCTTAGATTCCTTGCTTACATAACTGATTTCTGGAGCACCCTTCATTATTACGGTTGGTCTGATTGCCGGACGCATACGAATTAAACGTTTTGCTGGCCCCGGAACAGTTCCTTTGAGCATTACGAATCGGTTACCTACTATACCATAGTTTAGAAATCCGCCTTTAGGATTTACATCTTCCGAATCAGAACCTATTCTCAGAATTTGTTTATTGAACTCGGTGCGCTGATGATAACCCATCTGCCCTAGCTGAGGCACCTGCCATCTTATTCTAGCTGGGTGCCATGGTCCAAGAGTACCAATATGTCTTTTTTTACCTGTCCTAGCATGCTTGCGTTTTTGAACTTGAACCCCCCATCTTTTTACAGGACCTTGTACCCCCTTTCCTTTTGTGATAGCAGCAACGTCGACCAACTCTCCGTCCTTGAAGACATCTGCTATATTCATTTCCTTACCGAGAATTTTTTTCGCATACTCAAACCTAGCGGAAATATCTCCTCCACCGATTCTAGTTTCCATTACATCTGGCTTTTTCTTTGGTACGCTGGGTACCTTAGCAGGAAGCGTGTAAGTCAGTACAAAAATGTCATCTACGATGCCTTGGGGGATTAACTCTTCCATCTTCTTCAACGCTGTAATGGTGTCATAATTTTTTGGTGTTGGTGACGACCTGCTGAAATCAGGGTCAAGTTCATTTGCCCATACCTCTGTTATGGACTTCGTACCATAAGGCGTATGATTGTAAGCCCTGATCGCTGCTATCTTCATGGAAGGCGTTTCAAGGATTGTGACTGGAACTGATATCTCCATACCCTCTGTCGAGCTATTCGCTCCGTTATCTACCATTAACACATGGGTCATTCCTGCCTTATATCCAGCAAAACCTTGCATTTTTGGCTCTCCGTCTACTTTTGACCAGGATCTGAATCTAGCCACAGCTGTCCTTGCCCGCTTTCTTGGGCTGAACGCTAAAGACCCTCTTCTCGGACGGTGTCTTTTTGACATTTTACCTCCTGATAATATTTAACATTGCCAGAGTTGCTAATATTGCCTCTTCTGTTCTGACAGTATTGGTCCCTTGATTTGGGATCGTGTTTATTATGTGGTCCGCAAGGTCAGATAGGAGTAACCCCTCTCCTTCTAGGATGGTATCGAGTCCTCTATTTGGGGAGCCGAATACGATCGAGATTTCCCCTTTCATCGCCTCTCTCAGCTTGGATAGCATTTTTACGTCCACGACTTCGCCACATTTGGATGTGGCAATAACCTTGGACTGTGCTTTCAGCGTTTCACCTAGTGTACCTGATATGTGGGTTTGGTACCCCCAATATAGTGGGATTTGGTCCTTGTCTGCCTGTTTAACCTGCAACGGCCTTCGCGAAAATATTTTGACGGTTACACGCTCCCCTTTCTGCAAGATTTTATCTGTGCTTAAGGGGACTGGGCTTTTCACCCCAATATCAACCCAAGCGTTTTCGCCAAGTCCAACTTTGGTTACGACCCCTTCTCTAAATTCTCCTGTCTCAGGAGCTCGCAATGGATGGTGTGGAGTTCGCAGTGGTGGGATGACACCTACGTATCTCAGCTCATCGCTCAACGGAAACAACTGCTTACGCATGTACTGTGGTGTTTCCGCATACCTAAGCACTAGGTCGATGAATTTGCTGTCATCGTACTCCGGATCTTTGTAGATTATGATCTTGCCCACTTTGAATATCGATGCCGATCTTGCGATTTGTCCTACCTTGTATATCTTGATTCGTGGATCCCCGCTCTCAGATGTCAGAGAAGAGGGTATCAGTATTGACAGATAACACTGCATTGCTGTCATCCATGCATTTCCGACTATATAATACTGTCTTTTATTTAAAGGTTTTCATAGCAAAAGCGTTGCTACTAAAGTCTCAAATTTTCCCGACTTTATGTGCAACTTTCAGACTTTATGTGCAAGCGCTACTTTATGTGCAAAGCTCATAGCGAATATCTATGTCGACTTTTGTATTCCTCTTGCTTACCCGGATTCCACTGGGTTGTTCGACCGAAGTATCCTGTAACCCTAGATATATGTGTCAATATAATCCCACCACATGTTTGGCAACGCTCTTTTTTGCCCCTGGAAACGTGGTTATTCTCACACACACTGAAATCCGGCGAGAAACAGAAGTAAGCCAGCTTTGTTTCTGATAATTTTTTGACGATCTCATTTAGGCCGGTTGGGTCTGGATGACTTTCACCCATCCAAATATGGCACATGGTTCCACCTGTAAAGTACGGGTGGAACTCCGACTCTATGGATACTTTGTCAATTAGAGAGATATCTAAAGCATATGGGACATGTGTGCTGTTAGTGTAATACGCTCCATCGCTAGTCCCTTGAACGTTTGCCGTGGGAAACTTAGATCTATCGATCATAGCTAATCGATGCGCAGCCGATTCAGCAGGCGTTTGCTCAAATGTATATGTCACGCCATCTTTTTCAGAATAATTTTTGATCTGCTCATGCATGTATTTGATCACCATCAGCCCAAACTTGTAACCCTCATCTGATGTGATAGGCTCATGGATCAGATTCAGCAGACATTCATTCAGCCCGACTATCCCAAATGTCAGTCTTCTTTGCTCAAAATCATAATAAGGCTGTCCATCTTTAGTCTTCATCTTCAGCCATGGTAAGATCTGCCATTCGTCCAATGATCTCTTTATGATTTTATTGCTCTGAATTAATCCTACTCTAGCGATCTCCATTTTAGCCTCTAATAATTCAAAAAAACTAGGCTCATCCTTGCTTTCGAGGGCAATTCGCGGAAGATTCACGGTGATTACTTTGTTTGAGCCTGTGCCCATCCCACCTGCCGACCATACGCCTCCAGAGTGAGTAACGAGAAGCCTGCAGCACATAGCCTGAACAAAATTTTCTTTAAGATAATCTGTTGTTAGGTTTAAAAAATAGGGTGCACCTTTGCTGGATGTGGCCTTCATCGTGGCTATCCATAGCGGATCATTTTTATCCAGATCTGAGGTGATGGCCGTGGTCACTAATGGGAAGGTAAAAGGAGCACCATCTGCGTCTCCCTCGCTAAGCACTTCCATTATTGCTTGGTATATCATGCGTGCTTCATTTTCAAAGTCTGCATATGTATATTTCAATCTATGACCAGCCCATATTGCCTTCTCACACTCAAGGTAGGGTGGACATCTGACGCGAAGCCCAAGATTTGTAAAAGCACTTTGAGATCCAATTCGGTTAGACTGGTTCATCTGAAATATGAAGCCTTGTAAGATCTGCTTCACCTGCTTGTAATCCAGACGGTCCCTATAAAGGTGGGGTGCAAGTAGCCAATTGAAGACATCTATTGCTTGGGCTCCTGCAAAAAACTGTTGAGAATGAAACAGGTATGCCATAGTGTGATATACGGCTGTATCAAATTTTTTGGCTGGATGGCTCCTAGCGTCTGGGAATCGTAGTCCATCGAGCAGGAATATTCGGGCATCGTGTCCAGCACAGTATGGTACAAAAGGATTATGCAGATCGTGGATATGAATATAGCCGTCCTTGTGAGATTGGGAAACTTGTTTAGAATAAAGTCTATTCAACGCATATGTTTTTTTCACTTGCGAAGTCACATACAAGTCTATTAGGGATGGGCTGATCCTAGTATTTGAGTTCTCCTTTAGCAACCAACTGCTACGCTTAAGAGCGTCGTCCACCAATTCTATTAGGCCTTTATCCAGTTGATCCGTCTCATCTGACGTCTTGGGCATTAGTTTATATCTTTTGACCTAAACATAAATAAAGATTGACTGCTTTAGGAATTATAGTGGAAAGTGGAAACAAAGGCGATTAGCTTGAAAGAGAATTTGAAAAAGCTTGGAGATTGTCTGTGGGAATTGCCTCAGAGCGCTGTTAAAGGAATGAATGTACCAGCATGGATTTTCTTATCAGATAAATTGTTAGCGCAGGTCGAGGAGGGTGCGGTAGTTCAGGCTGCAAATGTTGCCTGCCTACCAGGAATCCACAAGCATTCTATTGCACTGCCGGATATGCATTTCGGTTATGGTTTCCCAATAGGGGGTGTTGCCGCCTTGGATGCCCAAAGTGGAGGCCTTTCTCCAGGTGGAATTGGCTTCGACATCAACTGTGGTGTTCGCCTGCTAAGAACAGATTTGACGTCTGGTGCCTTGAGACCAGTGATGAAGTCTTTAGTAGCGGAGATATTCAATAATGTGCCCTCCGGTGTTGGCAAGGGTGGAAAGGTCAAATTTTCGACGCGAGAGATTTGCGAAGCGATTGAGATGGGCGCTGGGTGGGCAGTTGAAGAGGGCTATGGAACTGAGAAGGATCTGGGGCATTTGGAAGAAAAGGGTTGTATGGAATCAGCCAAATCAGAGAAAGTGTCCTCCAAGGCTATTCAAAGGGGTGAACCCCAGCTTGGCTCCCTGGGAGCAGGAAATCATTTTTTGGAGGTCCAGAGGGTGGATAAAATCTACCTGCCAAAAATTGCAAAGGCCTTTGGCATCTCTCATGAAGATCAGGTTTGTGTGATGATTCATACCGGATCTAGGGGTTTTGGGCATCAAGTGTGCACCGATTATCTTCGAATACTGGAGATGAAGTTTAGAAATGAAGTATCAAAGCTACCTGATCGCGAGTTGGTTTATGCCCCTGCTGGAACCAATGAATTTGATGATTATTTCTCAGCTATGAGTTGTGCGGCGAATTTTGCCTGGTGTAACAGACAGATGATAACTCACTGGGTGAAGGAAAGCATGGCTAAGGTTCTGGGCATGTCATCGGACGAGCTTGATCTTAACATCATCTACGACGTCGCACACAACATCGGTAAATTAGAGAAACATGTAATAGATGGTGAGCAGACTAACGTTGTCGTGCACAGGAAGGGGGCAACTCGGTGTTTAGGTCCTGGTGCAGCAGATCTACCAAAGGATTATCGTGATGTGGGCCAGCCAGTGCTAGTTCCAGGGGATATGGGCTCTGCTAGCTACGTTCTAGTGGGAACAAAATTGGCTGAAAAGGAGACATTTTCTTCCGTATGCCATGGTGCAGGGCGTATCATGTCGAGACATAGTGCGGTGAAAAAATTCAGGGGAGAAGATATAAAGGCAAATTTGGAAAGCAGGAACATATTCGTACGGTCCGCCAGTTTGAAGATTTTGGCAGAAGAAGCGCCAGATGTGTATAAAGACATCAATGAGGTTGTTAGGGTTTGTGAAGTAGCTGGCATAAGCCAGACTGTTGCCAAATTAGTGCCGATGGGTGTGATGAAGGGGTGAGCCTCCTTTTGTTTTTCAGTAGGTTTTCCTGTTTGATAAAGGTTGATATTTCTTACATGGCGATACATATCCCCCCAAAGTTTTTTCTTTTCTAATTTTTAGTTTCTAAAGTAATTTTAGAGGCGGGATTTCCTAAATTTTAAATCAAAACCATTTTCTCTTTTTAAAATGAAGTATCATAGATGCACTTAGTACAATCATAATAAAAATCATTATCCAAAAACCATATATAAAATTTGAGCCTGGCAGATTTGTAAAATTAGTTCCGTAGATTCCTGAAATTACGGTTAAGGGCAAAGCAATTGTAGCAATAATACTTAATACTTTCATTACTTCATTCATGCTATTAGAAACAGCGGACATGTATGCATCAAACGTATTACCTACAGCTTCCCTATAATTGTCAATGGAATCGGAAACTTTTATTGAATGATCATAAATGTCTCTGAAATAAGGAATGGCATTTTTTGATATAAACTTGTAGTCATTTTTAGCAAGAAATGATATTTTCTCTCTTTGTGGTAATGTAATCTTTTTTATTTCTACTATCTGCCTCTTTAAGTTTAGTGTCCTGGTTAACAATTCGGGTTTTGTCTTTTGGGCTATCTCTTCTTCGATGGTTTCAATTAAGTCGTCAATCTTTTCCAGTGCAGGAAAATAATTATCAACTTCATGGTCTAAGAGCTTATGGAAAAGAAAAACGTTTCCTTTTTTGAATAGTTCACTTACCCTCTCTTTATCATTTTTTAATTGGTTATAGGATTCAATATCTTTTTTATGGTTAGTTATTAAAAAATTATCTCCTATTATATAATCCAATTCAACCATTTCAATTGATTCTAGGCTTATTATTCCATAGAATACGCAAAATAAATAATTGGGAAATTCCTCAACTTTCACTCTAATATTTGAGTTAAGAAGGTCTTCTGCAGTCAACGGATGAAGCTCAAATGTTTTTTGTATTAATTCTTTTTCTTCTTCAGAAATATTCGTAATATCGATCCATAATTGTTTATTTTTGATATTTTTTAAATCTGAAATTTTAGCTCTTTGTACGCCGTTTTCATAAAAAAATATCTCTATCATAATTAATAATCAAGTATGAAGTTATTATATATAAGTCTTTTTTTTATGTGAGTAGGATTGATGAATCATCCAAAGAATTGCTATTTTAAAATCTATTTTTGGAACATTAAACCTTATCTTTGAGTAAGATTTTTGAGTGACGGATCATTCATAAAACAATAGTTTGACAGTTACCCAATCTGACAAGATTCGAACCATTCGAGGTTTAACAGGACCCTATGAATCTTTTTTATACGTTCCTTTGATCCCTCTATTAAGAAAGTTAAAGAAAGCCCACCTTTCTTCTTATTTACTTCGAGAGTTATCAACTTATATTTTTTCACTCCGTTTTCTTTTAAAACTTTAATTATCTCATTTTCGTCAATTATTTTATTTGTACACACAACTATTTTTTGTTGATAAGAACCGATTCCTTTTTTAGCAAGAATTTGGTCAAATAGGATAACCATCCAGATTATTACATAAAGATTAAGTCCAATCTGATACTCTCCAAGACCAATAATGAGACCTAAAATTGCAAATAACCAAATACTGGCTGCTGTTGTAAATCCAAAAATTTTATCGGTAGTCCTTATTAATGCACCAGCACCTAAGAATCCAATACCTGTTACTATTGCTCCAAGTATAGGAAATGGATTAGTCGAATCTACATCCATTGCTATTATTGATAAAGCACAAGCGCCCACAGATACAAAAATGAAAGTGCCAAATCCGATCGGTTTATGAGATCTTTGCCTCTCTAGACCAAATATTAATGCCATTATAAATGTGATAGTCAGTCTTAAGATTACTATGGGGGTTTCCATGGTGATTCCCCTTTCTGTAGAACTATTTAAAGTTATTTAAAAAGGGTTCTGTAGATCCAGATTATGAAGTAATTGGCATAAACAAGATGTTTGTAAAGTTAGTGCCGATGGGTTATGTAAGGGATACGGACTTCTGTATTTTTGAGCGGGATTTTTAGGATGATAACTATCATATATTTTGTCTCTTACGATTCTGGATGAAACTTTGGAAACGTTCACAATCTCCCCTTGAATTTGGACAAGTCCATTAGGTATAGCATGATCTTTTAGTTTGATGAGAATGTCAGTAATTGGATTGTGTTGTTTGAAAAGTGGGTCCGTGGGGTTAATAATCTAAAGTCTTAGGTTGATAGATATTTAACATACGTGAAAAGAGAAAGCTTTATTAGTGGTAATTAAATATAAAATACATTATACCGTGGAGGATTCTGCCATGGAAGAACCTATAAAAATAGGGCGGCGAAAGTTCCTCAAGTCTCTTGCAATTGCTGGAGCTATAGCCGCCATTGGTACTTCAGGATGCGTATCACCTGAAGAGTCAACTCCAGTTCCTGCGCCTGCGCCTACACCAACCCCTAGGCCAACACCCACACCCACTCCAACACCCACTCCAACACCCACTCCAACACCCACTCCAACACCCACTCCAACACCCACTCCAACACCCACTCCAACACCCACTCCAACACCGACATCCGAACCAATGCAAAAGTTCACCGCTGAAGAACTTGCCAAATACAATGGCAAAGATGGTGCTAAGGCATTCGTAGCTATCTACGGTATAGTATATGACCTATCCGATAGTGTTAGATGGATGGGTGGGAACCATATGGGCACCCACAACGCAGGAGAAGATTTGACTGCAAGTCTTGAGCTAGCCCCACATGGTGCTGCCATGCCTCAAATGTTTCCCGTTGTTGGAACATTAATGCCAACGTTCACTGCTGAAGAACTTGCCAAATACAATGGCAAAGATGGAGCTAAGGCATTGGTAGCCGTCGAAGGCATAGTGTATGACTTATCCGATAGTCGTGTATGGCCGGAGGGGAAGCATATGGGTATTCACTTTGCAGGAGTAGATTTTACAGAAGCTATTAAAAAAGCCCCACATTATGGTACTCCAGTAGTACAAAAGTTTCCAGTTGTTGGAACATTAAAATAAAGATTTAAGTTATATTTGCGTTCTGATAGTGTTTCTTGATTATATCAGAGCGTGTAGTCCTAACTGTTGTTAAAATAGCGTACTTATTGGTTTATTTAGTTTTAAAATATAACTAAGTACTGGATGCCTATTACTGATATTCATGAAAATGGTTTTGAGCCAGCAGAATTCCTGGTACAGAACGTGGAACTCTTGCCTAAAGGCAGAGTACTGGATGTGGCTATGGGTAGCGGACGAAATGCAATATACTTGGCTAAATTGGGTTTCGATGTGGAGGGCGTTGATATGTCCCCTAAAGCAGTAGACATTGCTCTAGACTTAGCACAAAAGGCCGGTGTTATCATCAAAGCACAGGTTTCTGATTTGGAGGACGGTTATCCCATTGAAAAAGATGCCTATGAAGTCATTATGTGCTTCAATTACCTACAGCGGTCCCTTATACCTCAGATCAAGGATGGATTGCGAAAAGGTGGAATGGTAGTCTACGAAACTTTTATTGTGGACCAAGCTCATTTTGGGAAACCAAAGAACCCCGAATACTTGCTGAAGCATAATGAGCTTCTTAATATGTTTCGTGATTTCTGGTGTCTACGCTACCGCGAGGGAGTTTTTAAAGGACCTAAAGCCATTGCTAGCATAATATCACAAAAGGTGTAGAAGAATACCTCTTTAGAATGAAATATGAAGTTTAAGGTTCAGTATTTCTGCATTGCATATCACGTTATTATCAAATAAAAATTCTAATCGAGGAGTCGCTTTTCACCTTCCAGCGATTGAATTTCAGATATGTTTTGGCTAGACTCAAGACAGCCCAAATATTTACCATCTTTAGACCTTAATGCGTAATATTCGATCATCACCTTTTGCTTTTGATTCTCAGGTCCAATGAGGATATCTATCCAAAAACGTGCCTTTTCTCTTGTTCCTTCTTTCATCTCTTTGATAATGGTCTCTACCTTATGGAGGCTATTTTTAGGATGGCACTTTCTAACATCTCTTCCTACGACTTCCTTTGGCCTTTTGAAAATTCTGGTTTCGTGTTTATTCCAAGCTAATACCTTTTCACTCTCATCTATTACCGAGAATTCCAAAGGTATTGTTTCAATTATAGACTCTAAAACAGCTTCTGGTAGTTTTCCGATCATAAAATCCCACCAATTTATACAGTCCTTATCTAATATATCAAAGTTGCCATTTCAGATTTTTGACCCTACTTTTTCTCTTAGAAGCTTTTAAGTGAAGTAGTTTTAATGAATTTTTCACGAACCAGCCTTTTAGGTCCCGCAATTATTACTACGGCGATTACAATCGAAATGAATAGGATAAGGTAAAAGAAACCACCTTGTTGGGTTTCAAGGACCGGAAAGATTTGAGCAGAATAATTAAACATTGTGTGAAAAATAAGAGCGACTAAGAGGCTGCCTCCCGTATTGTTATACAACCAAGTCATTAGTATTGTAATCAGGATAGCTGAAAGGATGAATGGGAGAAAGGTGTATGCGTAAATGGCCTCCTTGCCTATCCAGAAATATGGAATATGCCAAAGCGCCCACATAACTCCAAGGATTATGCTGGAATTAAGTGCACTAAACCGTGCCTGAATTCTGTCAAGAGCGTACCCCCTCCAACCGAATTCCTCTTGAAGTGGCCCTTGAAATAATAAAACCACAAAAAAGTAAAAAACGATCGAAAAGGGATCAGATGTCCAGAATAGTTCAGGGACAGTATCCCCCACAAGTATTGCCAATAAGAGAGCACCTCCGTATATTATCGGGAATATTAGAATAAGGGGAGCCCACCACACTTTTGCGAATTTATGCTCCACACCTCTTTTCAACAATCTTATTACTCCTCTCCTTCTTTCATTCCACCAGGTGAGTAAAAAAGCGCTCACAAAAGGCCCCCATGCGGCTGGATTGTGGGTACTGATTAAAAAGTCGACCAGAATAGAGGACCCCAATAGTCCACGCATTGCCAAGGCTTCAGGAACCCAAAACAACCATGTAAAGCCAAAGGCAATCAAAAAGAACAATAATAAATTCCGGTTTTCGGATTTATTTTGTTTCACCATTCATCAAAAATATAAATCTATTATATACTTATATTTTATGTTAATAAAGATATTTTATGTTAATAAGGATGACGGGCAAAAAACTCTAAAAATAACTGATATGTAAAAGCTTTATGATAACTATCAGGCATAATATGCAATAGGAGTATCTATGAAATTAGGGCGACGAAAGTTCCTCAAGTATCTCGCATTTGCAGGAGCCATAGCAACCATGGGTATTTCAGGATGTGTATCCTCTCCAGAGACTACACCAGCCACGACACCTACACCAAGACCTGCAGCAGAGCCAACGCCGACATCAAAAACTACAACTAAAAAATTTACAGAAACTAAACAATGTCCAAAATGTAGCAACTACATGTTACTTGAAGACAAAAAAGGTGTACTTTGGTGGGTATGTACTGAACCTGCCTACTGTGGATACATTGAAAAAGTAACCGAAGAAGAGATTTTGAGAAAGTATGGTTATATGAACTAAATCACATCGATTAAAAGTTGTAAATCACCAAACATCAAGAACGGCTCTTTTCACAGAATTCAGTGTCTCGTTTCGTTATATATTACAACATTACTATAGAAACAAAACAGATTAGTTTATATCATACCTAACCCCATAAATCAGAAATTCTCACCTAAAAGAGCCTTTAACCTCTTTCTTTGACCTTAACTCATGATACTCGCACTCAGGGCAAACAAACTCGTCGAGGATGAATTCCAGGTCGGCACCACAATTTGGGCATTCTTTTTTCATAAATTCTCATACGTCAA
>JAQURP010000011.1:0-3844 GCA_028715545.1 Methanocellales archaeon
ATCGTTTGAATGGATTCGTCGACCACACTTTTCTTATCAGTAATTTTCCCCTTATCAGCACTAAATAACTTCTTGATCGCATCAACAAGTCTATCAACCATTTGAATGCCTCCATTTTTCAATTGTAGTTAAATATATATCCAAGATGCAACGAAGCTTAGCAAAAAAAAACTAGGAGAGGTTCAAGTAGTGTATTGTGAGTGTTGCACGAAGTGGATTGATATATTTGAATATTACGGCAACGACGGGCTATGTGACGAGTGCAAAATCAATGTCAGTGAACCGATTAACTTAACTTAATAAATAGATATAGAACCACCTCGAATTTTGGAAGATCTAATCTAAAGTAACACCCTTGAAAAGTTATATTCAAGAATTTTTTTGGTTGTCAAACGAGTGTTATATCCTAGTTACGAAACCATCGCCTAAATCCAACATAAACTTCTCAAATTCAGAAACTATCGAGAGCAGATTTTAAGGTCAAAATGTACGTTAGATGCAAAGTCCTCCAAAGCCAATTTAATTTGAATCATGGCTCCTGATAATAATACTCACCCTTTGCTTTTTGCTCCCTGTCCAGCTTTGATCCAATTTTATTTACCCTTGGTCTCTTGCTCTCTTCATCTCGCCTAAATGTGATATCCACCTTCTTTAGGAAGCAGTTCATACCATCACGCATTTCAAAGGGACCGAGGGCATTCCCATATACTCCTGGCTCACCCTCAAAAACCATCAGTCCATCACTGAGCAGATCGATCATATAAATATCGTGATCCACGACTAGAACACTTACATCATTGTTTTCCGCAAATCGACGTATCATACTGGTCGACAACGCCCTTTGTTCTATATCCAAGTGCGCACTTGGCTCATCCAGGATATAAAGGTCAGCACTCCAGCTCAAACAAGCCGCTATTGCCACCCTCTGCAGTTCTCCGCCGCTTAGATCTCCTATGTTCTGGTCTAATAAACGCTCAAGTTGAAGCGGTCTGCTGATTTCTGTTTTGTAGTAACTGGAATCAAATCGATCCGTTATAGAGCGAAGGAATTGATCAACTCTTATCTTTTGATCTCCTTTGAGGTATTGTGGCTTGTAGGATATCTTCAGGTCCAGATTTACGTTGCCAACATCTGGCTTGATCAATCCCGCAAGTATTTTAGAGAATGTGGTCTTACCAGTGGCATTTGGACCTACAATACCCATGACCTCACCTCTTCGAATATCCCCTCCCACTACATCTAGTGTGAACTCGGGGTATTTCTTCCTGAACCCATCAAATTTTGCAAGGATAAAAGCCTCCTTTTGTACCCTTGGTGCATGGACTTCGAATTTAACCTCTTCAGTACGAATCCTGACATTCTCATCTGGTAAAAATCCTCGCAGGTACTCATTGATGCCCACCCTAACTCCTTTCGGATGTGTGATGACACCGTATACCCCAGGGGTTCCATATACGATGTGCACTGCATCAGCTAGCAGATCCAAAATAGCCAAATCATGTTCAACAATTACTACTGTGCACTCCTTGGAAACCTCTCGAATCAGATTGGCCGCTTTGATGCGCTGGTATATGTCTAAGTATGGTGTAATCTCATCAAAGAAGTAGAAATCAGCGTCCTTGCTTATGCACCTCGCTATGGCAATCCTCTGCAGTTCTCCTCCGCTTACATCACCAATTCTCCTGTCTAGTATATGATCAATATCCAGCCGAGCCATCAGATTATTTATCTCTCGCTCATCTGGCAGCAACTCACGGACATAATCGTCCTTATTTGCAATAAGATCGATGCGCTGTGGTTTTTGTGAAACTAGAATCTCGTTTCTGGAAAGCCTTTTCATATATTCTTGTAACACCGATCCTTTGTAGTGAGAGATGACATCATCCCATGGAATGTCCTCCCCCCCTAAATTTGGTTTTAGGTTCCCAGCCAATATCTGTATAGCAGTTGTTTTTCCGATACCATTTTGACCCAATATGCCGATGACACTTCCCTCTTGGGGTATGGGCAGCCCATATAGGGCAAAACCATTTGCCCCGTATCTATGCGTTTCCCTCTCTCTAAGTTCCTCTTGCAGTCGGATAATCGAGATTGAGCCAAATGGACACTTCTTGATACATATGCCACATCCCACGCATAGTTCTTCGGAGATCACGGGTTTTCCGTCATCGCCTATGGTTACCGTCTCATCTCCCGTCCGCACCCTGGGACAAAATCTCTGACATTCATGGGTGCATTTTCGAGGTTGACATCGATCTTTATCTATAATCGCAATTCTCATGGGTATCCCAAAAATCAGTTTAGCAGGAGGGTCCAGCTTACAAACCAAAATGACAAGGTCATAAATCCTATATAGAACCAATCCTTTGCCTTAAGCTCTCCTGTAACGTTAATCAATGGGTAGATGTATTTTTGGATTAATATCGCAAAAGCCAGGATGGTAATCCCAAATCCTGCTCTGACTTGTCCTTCTCCGGCCAAATAAAATGAGATAATACCAGCAAAAATTCCGAAGATGCCTGATATGGCAGTTTTCTTAATGCCTTCGATACGCTCTTTCTCCCTCTCTTCTTTGGTCTTATCTGGTATTTTTGGAAAATCTGCTTTGGTCACGCTGGGCCTCCATCCTATGTTGCTAAGGCTTATGTTAACTTTTACGCTTACGTATATATAATGTGCCCATAATTGAGGCGAAAATAGTACTATGTCCATAAATGAGGTTCCATGAAAGACAAAATGAGTAGCGTGGACGTAGCAGTCGCTGTGGCAGAGCTACAGATGTTGGTCGACGCAAGAGTGGACAAGGTCTATCAATACGAAGATGAAATTCGGCTAAAGATGTACGTCTCTAAGGAGCGCCATGACTTATTGATAAAAGCTGGCATGTTGATATGCCTGACCAAATATCCTCGCCCTAGCATGAAGATTGCACCAAGTTATTCGATGTTGCTTCGAAAGCACTTGAGTGGGGGGCGGATTACGTCTATAGAACAATATGATTTCGACCGAATCATCGAAATACATGTCCAACGAGGTGACTTGAAGAGAATACTCATAGCAGAATTGCTTCCCAAAGGAAACATAATACTGCTGAGCGAAGATCGGAAAATCATACTGCCCTTGACGACGCGGAGTTTAGGCAGTAGGGAGGTTCGGCGCGGTGAGCAATATGCTTTTCCGCCATCCCAGAAAGATCCGATAGAGATAACGGAAAGCGAGCTGAAAGCTTTGTTTGAAGGGTCCAATAAGGATCTGGTCAGGACACTTTCATCTGAGCTGAATATGGGGGGTCTCTATGCAGAGGAGGTCTGTATCCGCGCGGGAGTGGACAAAAATACGCCAGCCAGCGATTTATCAGGAGTGCAGTTGCAGGTAATTCACAATGCACTGCGCGAATTATTCGAGCCAATTTCATCTGGTAAATTACGCCCCCACATAGTCTTTGCAAACGGAGAAGAAGTCGATGCACTCCCATTTGAGTTGTGTCAATATGTAGATCATGAGAAGGTATACTTTGACTCTTTTAATGAAGCATTGGATGAGTTTTTCTCTCGAAAGGCGATAAAAAGTGCAGAGTCTATCAAAGATGAAAAATTGGTCCTGTTAGAGCGAACGTCACATCAGCAAGAACTTGCGATAGAAGAATTCAAGAAGGAGGAGAAGGAGTGCATAAAGAATGCCGAGACAATCTATGCCCGATATCAACACATAGAGTGCATTTTTAAATCCATCCATGATGCTAGGGGGCAAGGTTCCTCTTGGAAAGAGATCAAGTCCACAATTGAGGGGGAGATCGATGAGGTCGCTGGCATTCTGACGATCGAGCTAGATGGGATGCATGTCG
>JAQURP010000011.1:3944-29252 GCA_028715545.1 Methanocellales archaeon
GGAGATCTGGATCAAAACCAAGTTGCAAAGGAGATATCAAAGATATTTTTCCAAAAGGCAGATGAAAAAGATAAATTTTTAATTAAATCTATAGCATCCCCAAATTGCATCTTGAAATTTCTCCCTCCAGGAAAGTCAAAGGTCAGGATTTCTTAGGCAAAGCACGTTAAAAATATCCAAGAAATGGCAAAACCCTGATTGGCAGTTTCCATTAAAGAGCGGGATAGGCACTCAGCAACATATTTAGTTATTGGCAGATTAATTTACTTAAATTTTAGAGAAGAGAGTATCCACGCAAACTTAAAAATGGGTGAGGTATGAAAAAGTTCTTTGAAGGAGTCAGCATCAACATACTACTATTGGGCATAGTCAGCTTTCTAGTAGATGCAAGCAGTGAAATGATAATGCCCCTCCTGCCGATGTTCATAATTACCCTTGGTGGTACCGGGCTGGTGGTCGGTCTTATTGGCGGCTTGGGAGATAGCATATCGAGCGTACTAACGGTATTTTCTGGTTACTGGTCAGATAAATTTGGAAAAAGAAAGCCATTCGTCTTTTCCGGCTATATGACATCTGCCATATCAAAAATGATTCTTGCACTCTCTATCACCTGGCAACAAGTCTTTTTGTTTAGGTCTTTAGATAGAGCTGGTAAGGGGCTGAGGACAGCACCAAGAGATGCAATAATCGCAGATTCGGCCATAAACATGAGGGGCAAGGCATTTGGCATTCACAGGGCCATGGACTCAGGTGGTGCAATTATCGGCTCTATGCTTGCTTTTATTCTATTTTGGTCTTTCAATTTGAAATTTAGGACGATATTCTTAATAGCTGCTACTATAGCCTTTTTATCCCTCTTGCCGCTCCCATTTGTGACGGAAAGAAAGAGTAAAGTTGGCATAAGATCTATGAAGGTCAGTTTAAAAGCATTGCCTAAATCATTCCGCTTGTTTATAATTATAGCCACAATATTTGCATTCGGCAACTTCTCGTACATGTTTTTCATATTAAGGGCACAGCAATTTTTCCAGGCAAGAATGGCTATCGCTCTGCCCGTTCTGTTGTACGTATGGTTTAACATCGTCTACACGACATTTTCTATTCCAAGTGGTGCACTTTCAGATAAGATCGGGAGAAAAAACGTTCTTATACTAGGCTATTCATTATTTGGATTTACTTGTTTGGGGTTCGCTCTATTTTCCTCGTTGCCTTCTCTCATTGCCCTCTTTGGACTTTATGGCCTAGTATATGCGTTAGTTGATGGAAATCAGCGAGCCTTTACAGCAGATTTTGTCGAAGACGAGCTAAGGGGAACCGCATTGGGAACTTATCATGCATCCATCGGTATAGCTGCCTTACCTGCATCTTTAATCGCCGGATTACTATGGGATTTCGTTGGATCAACAGCAACTTTTTACTATGGATGTATTTTATCCCTTGTGAGCACTGGTCTATTCGTTTTATTCTTCAAAGAAGTAAAATCCTAACCCTGCTCATGGACATCTGAAAATTAAGATAAAGAAAGGAAATACTAGATTTTGATTAACTAGACCAAACCCCATTTTTTATCATAATGGTGGAAAGATAAGATAAATCGATACCATTATCTGTTATTATAACTGAGCTACGGATATATGAGGGTCATCAAGCATCGCTTGAAGGGACAAGAGGGTGAAATCTCCATCATTCCAGAATCCTTGGATGATCTCTGGCATCTGAAATACGTCATAGAGCCCAGAGATATTATATTCGCATTAACTAAAAGGCGAGTTGAAGTCGTTAGGGATAAAATCAGACCAGAAAAAGTGGAGAAAAAATCCGTGCGATTGGGGATATCTGTCATTGATACGGAATTTCATAAATTCTCTAACCGTCTGAGAGTGAGGGGGACCATTGAGCATGGTATAGACCTTGGTTCATATCATACGATCAACGTAGAACCAAATACGAAGATTTCGATCATCAAGCACTGGAGATACGATCAGCTAAAGAGAATCAATGAAGCCGTCCGAGCGTCCACCCAACCGAAAGTTGTGATAGTTGCCATAGAAGAGGGGGAGACATCCATTGGCATAGTTCGACAATATGGTGTGGATTTAGCCTCGGAGATCAAAGGCTCATCTCAAAAAATGGAAGGCTCACGAGAGATTTTTTTCGAAGAAATCGCTAATCAACTGGAGTTAATTGCAAAAGACGCTCAAGTGATAATTGCTGGACCCGGTTTCACCAAGGAGGATTTTTTCATCTCACTCAAACAGAAAAAGCCTGAGATTGCAGAAAAAGCTGTGCTGGAGAGCGCATCTTCTGTAGGCACTTCTGGTTTTCAAGAAGTTCTCCGGAGAGGTGCAGTTGATAGAGTGGTTAAAGAGGCACACATCACAAAAGAAGCAAAACTCATAGAATCCCTGCTGGGAGAGATCGTAAGGGGTGGAAAAGCAGCCTACGGCATGGATGAAGTTCAGAGGGCCTTTAACTATGGTGCGATAGAGACACTCTTGGTAGCGGATGAAACTCTAAGAGAGGCACCAGAAAAGGGGGATATTGATCAATTTCTAAGGAATGTGGAATCTGCAAGAGGTCAAATTGTGGTTTTTAGCACGGAGTTCGAGCCCGGGCAGAGATTACGATCCCTCGGTGGCATCGCAGCATTGCTAAGGTTCAAAATCGAATGAACCCCTATTTTGAAAGGAATTTTAGGACTACAAATTAATTAGATATTTGATTGAATTTGTTCTTACCAAGATGTTTATAATGCTGGAGGGATGTATTTATTGGTTGTTGTACGATGTGGGGCAAATCAAGGGGTTGTTAGATTATTATCAAGAGTCACATCATTTCATTTGGGTTTGATAGTCTGATTAGTTAGTTGAAATGACCCTTTGCCTGCATTAGAATTAAATTTTCAATCAGTTCTAATTCTTTTGAAGAAAATTTGAGTTTTGATTCTTTATTTTTGAGATAATCACATAATTCTTCAACTTTCAGTACAGTAACGGTTGGTTTATTTAATTTCAAATTAACATTGGGATCTGTAAAAACAACAATTCCTTCGACCCATATTTTAATTGGATTTCTGAATATGTTTCTCTGCGATTCTATAAGTTGTTTTAATTTTACTGCGTTTCCTTTAACTGATTTACTAGGGCTTCTGATATCATAATCTATCGGTTCTTTCCAATACGGTCTTCCTCGCATACTTATTGTAAAACCACCCTCATAATGTCTGTGCCATTCATCACCATCACAAATAATCTCTCCTTCATAGTTTTTGGTCTCGATTACAAAAATCCCGTTTGGACAAAAGAGAATGTGATCAATGTTCCCGTATCTTTCTGGTAGCATTATGTCATTAATCAGGTAATAATTGTCGTTTAATTCTTTTAGATATTCTTCAACCAAAGTCTCTCCAATTTTTCCTTTATAGTATGGACCACTTTTAATGAAAAAATAGATAGAAATTACTATGAAGGTTATACCCCAACCTATGAAGACTATACCCAAGCCATAAAATATAGTTGCCAAACCTATTATGAGAGTTGCCAAACCTATTATCAAAAATATTTTTGCAGTTTTTTCATTTGATTCTATTTGTTCATTTAACCATCCTCCACTTTCTTTAAGAACCCTCATGACACCTTTTCTCCTTTAAATTGATGAACAATGTTTTAGCAAATGGTTCAACAAATTTAGCTTCTTCAACGAGGATAACATTATTTTGAACAAGTAAAATGCCGATGCCTAATTCTTGGTGTACATTCGGTAACAATGTTACTCTCTTATAAAATTCAAAAGGATTTTTATTTTGCAACATATCTGGTTCTACTTCTATTGCTAAATAAGATAAACCAAAAACTCTTTGAAGAATATAGGCTTGTCCAATTCCTGCCATCAATTTTCTGAAGCTACTACTATCTCTAAGAGTTTTACATTCTACTCCAATCTTTTGATTTATATTCTTATTCGTAACAACAATATCAACACGAAAGAACTGTTTATTTAATCCAGTCTTGGGCAGGTTTATTTTATATGGAACTTCTTTTTTGATTTCGTAATTATGAAGATTGTATTTAAACCAATCACAAACCTTTTCTACAATTTCATTATGCTTCATAAAAAAGTAGTTGTTCAGTGATGTTATATATTTTTAGCAAAAATGTCGGCGGGCTTCAGGCAATTCTTCGTTGCCAATGCCCCTCTTCCTCGAACTATGTTAAAAAAACATGGGGATATCGTTTCTAAGGTATAATGTAGTGTAAAGAGGACGTATGACGTTATAATGATCTCAAACCAAAACATAATACAAACCAGCAGAAACCAAAGCTCCTGCCGCCGTTGCAAATAGGTTAACGGAGCTATTTGTCAAGTATCCTCTGTTCTCCAAGGTAGCGCCGAGCAAGCTATCCACATTGGCGCCAATGAAACCACCCAGAATCGTGATAGACGCCACTTGAAGTCCTGCCATACCAAGAAATATCGCAAGTATTCCTATCGCAGCTGAACCAGCTATTGCAGATATTTCACCTAAAACAGATATGGCACCATTTGTTCCAGTACGCACCCTTTTGAAAGTTATTATCGAAACAGGCTGATATTCAGAGGTTTCACCGATCTCACTGGCGAGTGTATCTCCTGTCGCTGTAGCAATCGCTCCCAGATATCCCACCATGAAGATAGGATTACCAAAAACGCCTCCTGCAACAGCCAAGATCAAAGCGACAAGCCCATTTCCAAACACGTTCCGATATCCGCGTGCTCCTCCATCTGCCTCAGCAATTCCAAGTGATTGTTTATACTCATACTTATACCTAGTGAACGCGCCACCAAGCACAAAAAAGCCAAATAGGACAGCAAACCATCTCATATCCTCGAAGATGATGATTAAAACGCCCCAAAGAACCCCACTCAATGCGCCAGTTATGTCTGCAATGTTCACCTTATAAGAGATATAACCAATTGCCAACATGAGCGCTAACACTAGTATAAGATAACTGGGGGTGACCCAATATCCAAAACCTGCAAATAACCACATTGCCATCGCAGACCCAAGCGGTACAGTTAGATTTTCATTTGAGTGCGGAATCGACTCCAACATAGCCCCTGTGATCACACCTATCACCGCCAAGAAGAACATGAACTGATAAGGCGATGAGAGGATGACATTCGTAAGTGCGATAACCCAGCTACCGATGCAAAAAGCAAAAATCACTCCCAATAAAAGGAATGTCAAACTACCTTGGATCGTTTTTCTTTGGGTTATGAGATCTCTTGTCACTCCATTGAACGTGAAGATGGCAACGGATGCCCCCAGAAGATATATCGGAAAATTTAACAACCAAGAGAGGACTACAAGAATTAAAACAGCGAAACAGATGTGTACTGAAATTCTATTTTTTGGCGCGATGAATGCAAATATGATTGTAACAGCTAAAACGATGAGCATTAGTTGCCATATTACCAGAAATGGAAGCAACAGGGCAACACATCCAAATAAGATGCGCAACACCTTATGTTTTTGCGATGACTCCAGATAAGGTTCCAAATCCACCCTCCTTCCCAGTATCTTCAGTGATACATACCAAAATACTTTATCCCTTAGTACTTATAGTATAGTTAAAGTTAACCAAGATGAAAGAGATCGTTTCAGCCCTATATGAAAGAAGGATTATCAGTCAGATAGAAAAGGAAGAGTTACCAAAACATATCATCCTCGTCATCGCAGAAGATGATTTGCAAACTAACAAGGCATTTAATAAGCTAAAGGAATTTGTCTTTTGGTGTTCAGAGATTAAAATATCTCGAATTACAGTTTATATCAGCATGATCGATAATGAAGAGAGTAGCAAGAACATTTACTCAAAGCTCTTGGTTGAAATGATATCATGTGCTCAGGCCGATGTAACGATCTACACAGAATCTGAGAAGATAGAAGTAATCAAGGATGAGCGTGAGCTAACGCTAGATATTTCAATCGGTTTTGGAGGAAAGTATGAGCTCTCCGCTGCTATTAAGCAGATTATGCGAAATGTCGAGAAAGGAAAGGTGAAACCTGAGGACATAGATGAAAAGATGGTTGAATCACACCTGATTTTTAAATCAGAGCCAGACCTGATCATCAAGACAGGAGGAGAACGACTCACGAACTTCTTGATATGGCAAGCAGTGTACTCGGAACTCTATTTTACAGATGTGAACTGGCTCGATTTTAGAAAAATAGATTTGCTACGAGCTGTGCGAGACTATCAGAAAAGACAAAGAAGGTTTGGCGAATAGTTACTCTTCTGATCTTAGGCCTTTCAGCCGCCTTACCATATCACGTCTGGTGACCTTAAGTGCACGCTTGGATGACTCGAGAGCATCCTCAAGCTCGATCTTGACACACCCCATAAGCAAAGAAATTGCTCTCAATACGGTGCTGCTTCTCTTTTCTTTATCCCTCATCTGGTAAGTGCGAATCGCTCGCAAGAAATCTATCTTACGAAACTCAGGCCAATAAGGAGCACAGAAATATGCCGCACATTCGTTACCGCTTGCCTGCCAAGGAAGGAAGTTTGACATTCTTTTTTCACCCCCGGTTCTAATGATCAAATCAACATTCGTCGGCGAACCATTTGAATACAGATAATCCGATATCGTATCCTGGTCTATATCTTTGGCTTTTAGCACACCGATCTCTACATTTTTTGTAATCGCCTTCACCACATCCAAAAGTTCCCATCTACCACCATAGGCCAACGCGACGTTTAAACGAAAATTTTCATATTGCTGAGTAATTCGCTCTGCCCTCTTAGCAGCCAACCTCAAATCCTGAGGTAACAGATCGATGTTACCTATCACACGGATTTGCATTTTATCGCGATGAACGCGCTCGTCAACACATATTTCATCAAATTTTTTCTTGAAGAGTTTGAAGAGCGGTATACGCTCTGAATAAGGTCTGCTGAAATTCTCTGTGGAGAGAGCGTAAATGGTTAGCTGTCTGATACCGAGCTCTAGACACCAATCCATCACCTTCTCAGTTGTGTTTGCACCATAGAAGTGCCCATAGTAACTTGGCTTGTCTAGCTTGGCAGCATATCTTCGATTTCCATCCTGAATGATTGCAATATGCGATGGAACTGGATTTCCAAGTATTTCTTTGGTAAGGAGATATTCATACCCCGTATATAGTGTGTTTGCAATTTTTTGGAGCATGAGACCTGCCACTAGTTAGTAATTATCCAAAACAGATTTGACAATATCCCTATGCCCATCCTTCAGGGAATACACGTTATGCTCACCTGTTACATCAATAGAAAGAATGCCCAGCTTAGTGTTCATCAAGCCCACCATCGCAGATATGCCCCTATAGCTTACATCAAATCCATTTTCCACCAAATAGGTATGTACGTCCTCTGTAGTATAGGAATGGTTTTTCAAGAACAAACATAGAACAGCCTTCCTTATACCCTTCTCATCTCGCTCTAGATAGCCTTTGAGTCTTTCCGTGATTTTATTATCTAGATTCATCTTGGAACCTTCGGACTACGTACGCATTCATATCTTTATGCAACAATTATAAAGCTATTCTTTCAATTGTATATCAACCAATAGTTTACGCTTTGGATGCGTCCCTGAGACGCTCCCTAATAAAATTACCATCGAGAGAGAGAAGGAACCAGCCAGCTCTAGGACCAGATGATTTTCCTAGTATTGCAACATAGATCGCTTTGAATACATCACTAGAATCTATGCCAGCTTCTTCTGCTATCTCGTAGATTTCATTATGCAAGTCCTCTGCAGTTTTTTTGCTTCCAATTTCATCTGCAAGAATCCTCAAAGCAAATCTCTGTTGTTGAGATAATTTTTTTACTCCAACAGGTAGGGTTTCTTGCACTTTGAATTTAACAGAGGGGGGTGCAAATTTACTTAACCAATTTTTGGCATTAATAGAGCGCTGCCTTATAGCATCGAGATCGCTGACCCCATAGCCACTGCGACGGAGTACCTCTAGAATTTGATCGAAGTCCTGCGCGGTTTGCACGATCGTGACCATATGCCTAAAGGAAATTTGCCACCCATGTATTCGATCGTATTCATCTATCAGATTTAGTAGCGGCAACCCCGGATCAAACTCTATGTGCTTTTCTGGATTAGTCCTAAGGAAAAGATGCATCAGCACCTCTGGTGGAAGAATATCCAACATCTCTTGGATCGATACTAGGGTTCCCGTAGAGGATGACATCTTTCCCCTGCCTTTAAGAAATATGTGCTCAAATGGTATGGGATATGGCGGCTTATGGCCATAGATATCCTTTGAGATTTGCACACCAGTATCATAGGAGCCTCCTGCAACAGCATGATCTTTTCCAAAAGGCTCTACAGTGATGTCAAGTATTTTCCATCTTGCAGGCCAGTCCACCCGCCAAGTGAGCTTGCCTCCGCCTTTTGAAAAGTCAGCAACCCCCCTATGACCACAGATACACTCGTAGTCAACACTATTTCCCATATATCCCTTGACAATGACATCTTTAATCCTGCCGCATTGTTCGCATAAAGGATTGAATGGACTCCAACTTGATGAGATGGATGTACCTGCTATTTCAGATAGTATTTTTGCAATTTTGTCTCTGTTCTCAAGCGCCGTTTTTATGGTATCGGTGTACATGCCGCTTTTGTACATATAATCTGCCTTATATACCTCTATTTCAATCCCCAACCTTTCAAGAGAGTTTAAAAATGGTCGAAGGAAATGCTCCGCATAGCTGGGGCAACAACCATCTGGATCTGGTATTTCTGAGAGTGGCTTGCCGATGTGCTCCACATAGCCTTCTGGGAGAAATGGATATAATTTGCGAAGAGGGTCATAAGTATCTGCAATATAGATCAGTCTCGCATCTGCACCATGATCTCTTAGCGCACGACATACTGCATTAGCAACGGCCACCTCCCGCATATTTCCTATATGAATGGATCCTGAGGGGGTTATACCGGTAGCCACAACATGCTTATTCCCTCTTTTCAATACGTCCTCAGCTATCACATCTGACCAGTGAACGTTTTCGCTCATTGAGCATAACTCTCGCCACTAGAACAGATAAATCTTTACGTCCTACAGCAGAGGTTTTATCGTTGTAGTGTGGTATAATAAAAGGATAGAATAGAGGAAAACATGACAAAGTCGACTATTAAAGTGGAGAATGTAGTTGCAAATGCCAGATTTGCCGACAAATTTGACCTACCATTGATCGAATCAAAGCTTGATAACGCAGTTTATGATAAGAATAAATTTCCAGGTCTCGTTTATCACCTAAGTCAACCAAAGGCTGCTTTTCTGATCTTTGGCACAGGTAAGATCGTGTGTACAGGTGTTAAAAGTGTCGATGATGTGAAAATAGTAATCAATAATGTAGCTGAAGAGCTGCGATCTATGGGGATAGCTGTTGAAAAAAATCCAGAGTTCATAATCCAGAATATCGTCGCATCTGCTGATTTGAAATCAGAGCTTAACTTGAATGCGATAGCTATCGGATTGGGCTTGGAGAACATCGAGTATGAGCCAGAGCAATTTCCCGGTTTGGTATACAGAGTACAAGAGCCAAAAATAGTCGTATTGATATTCGGATCTGGCAAGTTGGTGGTAACAGGAGGTAAAACCTTATCCGATTGCGAAAAAGGCGTGGAGATAGTAAGACGCCAGATAGAGGGGCTAGGACTGCTCTAATCTATAAAGCTCGTTGATTCATCACATAAGTCCCTGTTTAAATTTGTACATCCAGAAATGAATTGGTAATTATTGAAATAAGGAAAATATGATAGATATCCTTAATAGGTAGGGTATATACAGAAAAGAATGGAATGGATAATGTTCGTCAGATTAAGAAATTACTTTATAGCTGGTTTAGTTGTTTTAGTGCCTTTATTGGCAACGCTGTACATAGTTTGGTTTTTGTTTGATTTCCTAGACAGCATATTACGACCTTTTGTGACAAGGATTTTTGGGTACTCTGTTATTGGTTTGAGCTTCTTAATCATGTTGCTATTAGTTTTACTGGTAGGGTCAATTGTCAGTCAAGCAATAGGCAGAAAATGGGTTGAACTTTTTGAGAAAACTTTATGTAAAATTCCTTTGATACGAGTGATCCATTCATCCATAAAACAAGCAAGTTCTGCTTTGCTAATCCAAAAAAAAGAATTTAAAAGAGTGGTTTTGGTGGAGTATCCCCGAAAAGGGGCGTACGTAATAGGTTTTGTTGCAGGCGACAGCGCAGAAGAAATTCAAGAAAAAACTGTAGAGCACATCCTGAATATATTTATACCAACTTCACCCAATCCCACCACTGGATTTTTAGCTATGATTCCTGAAAAAGAGGTTGTCCAATTAGATATGAGCATCGAGGATGGATTCAAAATGATAATTACTGGTGGATTAGTGACCCCTACCAGTAAAATCGAGAAGAATATACAGTAACACCTTTTCTAATTCAAGAAGCAAATATTTGCCGTTTCTCTATAGTATCACGGCTAGACGATTTTTATTATGCACATTACGCACAACAAGTCTTAAGATCGAGTTCTACATTTGTCAGGTTATTCTGCTATTCCTTCGGGAACAACCTTTCATGCAATCCATTAATCGCCATTTTGACGATCTGACTCTTGCTTAGGTCTATCTTCAACTCTGGTATTTCTGAAGTTATGCCTTTCTTCAGCCGATCTATAATTGCATGGAGCTTCTGCTCTTCATCATCACCTAGGTATATAGTAAGTTTGCCCAAGTTAGCACCTCTATTATAAGCTGTGTATGTGTTAACATATAAATAGGTTATGGTCTCTGTGAGCCTGTACTGAAAGTCAAGCTTTGACTCTTAAAGTCTAGTTAAGTTGTGATTGTTTGAATCCCATTTGTGGTATTGGATTGACAAACAGCTTAAGTATACATTAGCGGGAGAACCCAGAAAACCTAGAAATCTAGTGTTCTTATAATATTTTTCGTCTTTCGGAACAGTTCGACCACAAACGTAGCATGTAACACCCCTCTTTGACGTTTTAACTTCGTATTGTTCTTTTTTGATTCTCATTTTTACTCACGCTCATTAGTTGTACATTTTTTCGCTACTGTCCCGAAATATTTTATACTTCTACCATTTCCCCAGGCTTCAGAATGAATACTCTATCCTCTAAATGATATTCTTTTGTTATTTTTGCTAGTCTCTCAGGGGGTTCAGTAATTGGTTCAAAGGAAAGTCCAAATGTTCCCCAATGTATCGGTATCATTTTCTTTGCCTTTAGAAGTTCCATTGCCTTGATAGCATCTTCTGGACTGAGATGATGTCTCCTAAAAGATCTAGGGGAATATGCACCTATCGGAAGGAGAGCCAAATCAATTTCAAACTTTTCCCCGATTTCTTCAAAATCGTTTTGCAGTCCAGTGTCGCCAGCGAAATACACGATCTTCTCACCTTCGATGATATACCCTTGGTAGTCATTCCTTAGGAGCCGTGGAGGTCTCCCAGAAAAATGGAAGGCGGGCACAGCTATGATCTCTGTCTTCCCTATTTTTGTACCCTCCCACCAGGATAAAGATCTAATGTCAGAGAATCCAAGTCTTGCAATGATCTTTCTCAAGCTTTTGGAAACGACTATTGGGGTATCTTTTGCAAACTTTTTGAGGGTAGGCGCATCAAGATGATCGTAATGTCCGTGCGATATAAGGATTGAATCAATTGGTGGCAAGTCTTCAATACTTACCTCTAAAGGAGCCTTTCTCCTGCTGAAGAAATGGGCAACCCTCTTACTGAATATAGGATCCGTAATAAATCTGAAATACCTCGATTCAACAAGTACAGTAGCATGACCTATATATGTGACAGATACTGGTTGATCTGACTCACTTCTTTTCACTTCTTCTGAACCTGTAAAAGACCCATTATTTATACATACCATACATAATCGCCTTGATAAGATTCATAATAATCCTCCGATCCTTAGATGTGTAATAGTAATATGATTCACCCGAGATAAAAAAAATAGTCTTATACCCATTTTCTTTTTCTCAAGATGTGAAGCCGGAGTATCTAAAACCTTCTCGAAAAGACTCGCCGTCTGATAGCCGGATCTGTTGATGCTACCTCTTCAAGAGCTTTCTCAAAACTCTGATCCTCACCTAGAATATGCTCCAGATAAACGCCTGTTCTCCCAGAAAGTGCTCTTCTCCTTAGAACTCTAATGCGTTCTTCAATTGTATCTTGGCATACGCCGATGATTTTTGTAGCATGCCCCAGAGACAATTCACTGAGAGGTGTTTCAACATGCCCATCTGAAGTGGGCTCGATTAACATCAAACGTTTATCAAAGCCAGCTGACCTAGAATCAATTTCGTCAAGTCCTAGGTGGCCTCCGAATCGATAGAACTCTATCTCTTTCCTTTGAGGGGTGACGAGCGGAAACGTAACCGTTGTGTTTTCCCCTAACAGAAGGTGTGCCTTTGGCAAATGACGAGGTGTTGCCTGCACAATCTTTCGCTGAAGTATGGCGTACGTGCTCAGTGCGAGTTCCATCCAAAATGATTGAGTAACCTGTGGAACGAATATATCTATGTCGCTTGAGGTGGATACATCTCCCCTCGCAACGCTGCCATGAACTATGCTTTTGATGTTTGCATCATCCAGGGAGACTATCAAACTTTTTGCCCTGTCCTTCAGTCGCTTTAAAAGGTCCCATCGTTCTTGATCGTAAAAGACCACTTTACGATGCCCCATTTCTGCCGGCTTTCTCCTCATCTTAACTCTTTTTTAATCCAAGCCAAATAGTCCTCAGAGCCATCGATTACAAGCGAGATTATGCACGGTACATCATAGCTGTGCAATTCTTTTATACGCCGTTCTATTATTTTGACTTTTTCAGTCGTCGTCTTTACGAGTAGCGCACCTTCTTCGTTTTCCTGTAAACCATCCCAATGGTAGATCGATGTTATTGGAAATATGTTTGCACAAGCAACCAACCTCTCCTCAACTAATGTTCTCCCAATAAACCTGGCTTCGCCCAAACTGCTTGTAGTTATATATATGACCGAGAACAATTTAAGTCACCAGAGTTACATAGTAAAGGCAATATAAATGCATATTGATTTCTTATCACCATGGATCCTCATTCCAATAGTGCTTATAGGATGGGGTGTATTGATTGCCCTTAACAAGAGGGGGTTGCTACCGCAAAAATTCGAAGTTTCCGGTCCAATGTTGCTTTGGCGTACTGACCATGGGAAGGACGGCATAGCGTATATAGCACACAGGTTCAGACCTTTTTGGAAAAAAACGGGAATCCTATGCATTGTAGTCTCAACGATAACGATGATTTTCACATCCATATATATAATTGCAACTGTGATCTTGTTAATCAAATATCCACAAACCATACCTACTGACGTTGCTGCAAGAGAGACTATACTATTCCCAGGTTTAGCGCTTCCAATTACATACGGATTTGTTGCCCTAATCATTGCTATAATAGTTCATGAATTTTCACATGGAATATTTTCAGTGACAGAGGGTATGAAAATAAAATCGCTTGGAATTGCCGTACTTGCTATCCTACCTGCAGCTTTTGTAGAACCTGATGAAGAGGATATCAAGAAAGCAACATCAAAATCAAGGATGAAGATGTTCTCGGCTGGACCGACGGCAAACATCCTGGTTTTCATTATATCACTCCTGGTGTTCACTTATGTGTTATTACCATTCTTCGCGCCAAGTGTAGAAGGGGTGGGCATAGCAGAGACCGTTGAAGGATTCCCTGCCAAAGAGGCTGGCATGTCAAAAGGCGAGATAATCACTCACGTCGATGAGACTAGGGTGAAATATGTGGGAGACTTTCAGGAAGAAATGATGAAACATAAACCTGGCGATGATGTTGTGATAAAAACAGATAGAAAGGTATATTCACTAGATCTGGAAAGCGATCCAGACGATCCAAGCAAGGCATTCTTAGGAGTTAGCCTTTTTCCTGTCACCGAAGGCTATGGTGCCTTAAAGGAGCCCATAGGATTTATCCTTCCCCAGGTAGGGGGCATGTTGGCGCCAATACTAGGTTCTGGTTTCTACGGAGCAGATCTGGCCCATCCAGGATACATGCTCATGATACTGCAACTCGTATTTTGGACAGGACTTCTTAATTTCTGGTTGGGCGCTCTAAATCTGTTACCAGCAAAGCCATTTGATGGCGGTAGATTGATGGAAGAGTATATAAGAGCTTTAGCCAAAAAGAATGTAGAACTGATTTCAAATGCCATCAGTGCATTGTTCATTTCCTTATACGTTGGATCATTTCTAGCAATCGTCCTGTATGGTGGACTCTAAGGAATATGACGTCCAATCATTGGGCTAATTTTTGGTAGGCATGCTGATTTATCGCATTGCTTGATAAAGCATGTTATATCGACATAACCTCAGAATATGCAGTGCATAGTGTTTGACTCTTTGCACCAATATTAGGGGGTAAATGTTGGACAAATTATCTCGTCCTAGAAAATTCTGGCCGCTTGAGGGCATAGCAACAGTTTGCATCGATTACCTTCATGATACAGCAAACCAATGCATCGATAAAATACATGCATGCATAGGCTAAACCTCTGGCAATCAAGATATTGGAATTGGAAACACCCAAAAAAAAGAGTTGAAATCTTAGAAGTATTCCTCACAGATAGGACTGTGAGATAGTTATGGTGTGGGAAGTTGCAAAACTTTCGAGAGTTGATGCGATTCCGATTTTGGAGGGTATCTCATTACATTATATATCTAACCTCTGTGAGGGGTTTCAAAAAATTGATGAAGGATTCTCTAAAAAGCGCCCATATGCTTCTACAATATCGCCCCCTTCAAGGAAAACAAGACCGTTATTCTTTGCATATAATTTCGCATCCCTTTTTGACAGAGCCTTACCAGTGTTCTCGTCCAGCATCTCGCATAGGACCATTGCTGGCGTGATATTCGCCAACCCTGCAAGAGCGATCGATAATTCTGTCTGACCTTTTCTCTCGCTAAGTAGATTATCAGCTGCCCTCAACAGAGGTACATGCCCAGGTGAGCGGAATTCCTTGCCAAAATCAACTGTTTCACCATTTAAGGAGCGTTGAACTACCTTACTGATTTCGTTGATAGTTAAGGCCCTATCAATATCGGTGATTCCCGTGAAGGTTTTCCTATGATTGACCCAAAGCGAGAATGAGGAGCTTATATCATAAGATATATCACCTGGCTTTTCAACCACTTCAGAAATCTCAAAGCCACTGGCATGCCTCAATAGATCAGACATAAATGGTAATCCAAGCCTCTGTGCTGACATCGGATGTATTGCTATGCATATCAGCCCACCTGCATCTCTGCGCATAATAGCAACATGCTTTGGAGTCGTAGCATGTGCTGGCATTACAATATCAGTCTCACCCTCTCGACAGTCAGAATCGTATAGTAACACCATACCCCTCTTTCTTAGGGATTCGATTGCCTTAGACATCATAGCAGGACCTTCACACTAAGCAGATCGCCATTCTTTAATCCCAATGCATTCCTCAGATTTTTTGATGAGGTGACTTCCAACAAGTCATTTGGATAATGCGATCTATCTGGAATGATGACAGCGCCTTTTATCTTACCAATGATGACATGGAAGCATTTGCCTCCGCCGAACGTTCGACTTTCAGAGGGGAAACCGTGTATTGGGATGCCACTACTTTCGTCCAGTCTTTTCCTAAGAACGATGCTCTTGTCGGTTAACATAAGATTCAAAGTGCCAGGATACGGCGCGAATCCAAGTTTGCTTTCAAATTGGTTTTTATATCCCTCCAGCGACATATAGTATTGACCTTCTCCTAGACCTGTGACCACCTTCCCATGAAGTTCAATTTCCTTATCGGCTGGTTCAAAAATCTTTTGATATTCATAGTATTCACTTCTCAATACATCTTTGCCACTCTGGGTTATTAGGATCCGCTGTCCTTCTGGAACGAAGATTCTGGAGATCAATCCATCTTTCTCAAGAGCTTGTAGTCGACGAGATGCGGTTTGGGGACTGGATGAGATTTGCTGAGCGAAGTCAGAAGAGGATATCTGGATTTGTTCTCGAGTGGCACCTAGTAATGCCAATTTTTTGAGTGCATTGATGTGAGCCATAATAAATCCTCAATTTTGATTTGCATATCAATATTGATATGGCAGGACTTTAAAGTTTACGCTTTATATCACCCACATATCCATGCGCAACTCGTATTGGCTCTGGAAGTTTATGCCCGCGCAAGCAATGTCGAACTATATCAATCGTAGAATTCAGAGAGACCTTATGCCCCGGAGCTATGATGATCGGATTACAACCTTTTTTGGACAGGAGGGATGCACCAATATATTGGTCATGCAATATTATTGGACTATACTCCCCTATGTTTATCGACTTCTCGACAATACCGCACAACAACTTCTTTGCAACACCTATTGTTGCCATATCTAGCGCTACGCCAATGTGCGTCGCCAGTCCCGCTGACCTAGGATGATTGATGCCGCACCCATCGACCATTAATAAGTCAGGTCTTGTCTTCAAAGAGCGAAAAGCACTGATGATTGCAGGACCTTCCCTGAACGAAAGAAAAGAGGGGATATAAGGGAATTCAACATCTTTTATCGAATACGTTTTTTCAATAACATCCATGGTATTATAGTCCAGGATGACGATCCCAGAGATGATTTTGTCATCGAGAAATGCCTGATCAACTCCTGCTATTGTCTTTAAATCTCCAAACTTATCCTCCACCAATGCGCAAGACGCAACAATTTCCTGGGCCTTGATAAGCAATCCAAAATCTTTTCCAGATGGAAAAATATCTCTTTTCATCTCATATGCTCAATGCTTTTCAACACCTTTTTTCCTTTATTAGTAAGATGATAGATCAGAAAGTTACCATCACGCTTTGAATTAATTAGATTAGCACCTGTCAACTTTTTTAGGTGATACGAAAGTGCTGAGTGCTGATGCCCTGTTATTTCAACCAGAACACAAACACATAGGTCTTGGACCCCCAATGCCTTGAGAATGTGTAATCTGACCGGATAAGACAGTATCTGGAGAATTGAAGTTACATCTCGGACATCTTCGTCTGCCGATGCTTTTACTTTTTTAAAAGTCTCTGGAGATATGACATATTGGCGGATCATCGAAATAGGACCTCGTTTCTTCAAATAATCTTCATTTAACGCGCCTCTTGGATGTAATCAATTTATTTTATATAAGCAAAGTATGTACGTGTATGCTCTTGATCTGCGACATCAAAGAAAGTATTTTTACTCATGCAGATATTCCGATTAAAATCCTTTATTTTAACTTACTATCCCTCGCAGTCAAAACATTGCACTTTTTCGCCATCCTTGTTAGTCCAAAACTCCTTCCCGCACTCAACACATTTTACTTTGCTTAGAGTCGATTTAGTTTCCATATACTTAGCCTGCTCTCGCATATAATGTATACATGCACATGGTTCGTTGTTTTTCATTTCGCCTAATCCTCGGTATTTTACATCCAAATCATGTACCCAAATGCCATTCCTGACATCATGGACATTGTTACCACTAACAAAATGTACAAAAATGCCCTCTTTGCACCCATAATCCTACCAATGACGATCATGTTTGGCAAGCTCAGCGCAGGACCTGCCAACAGCAATGTCAACGCAGGACCGCGCCCCATACCAGAACTAAGCAACATTCCAACGATGGGTACCTCAGTCAGGGTTGCAAAGTACATGAGAGCTCCTGAAACTGATGCAATAGCGTTCGATGTTATTGAGTTATTACCAAGATACGTCTGAATTACCCAGATCGGAATCAGGTCAATTATGATTCCCGCTACGAACACGCCAGCCAGTAGGAGAGGAGTTATCATCTTGACTAGGGTCCATGTTTCGCGCATCCACTCCTTCTGCTCATCTTTCGTGAGCCATTTAGAAGATAGGGCAATAGCGATCGTGATGACCGATATAAGGGTGGGCAACTTGGTACCCCATGAGATCTTGGAGGGTCCGATCACCAAGATTGCAATCAACATTACGAAAATCGATGGTAGCCCATAGTTGGGTCTTTGACTATCTGTTGATTGACTGGTCATGGGTATTTGAACGTTCTCTAAAGTTTTCCCACTATCGCGCCTCTCAAACGCAAAAGCCATAACAAGACCGATAAGGATTGACAGTAATATCGCCGATAAAGCTCTTGCAACTCCAAGATCGTAGCCTATCACCTGTGCAGTGTAAACGACGGCAAGTATGTTAATCGCCGGGGTAGAATATAGGAATGCAGTTGCAGGCCCTATCCCAGCACCCCTTTTGTAGATCCCAGCAAATAGTGGCAAAGCGGTGCAGCTGCATACTGCCAGAAGACATCCGCTAGTCGCAGCAATTGTATAGGATATGTACCGTTTAGTCCCGGCGCCCAGATATTTCAACAGCGATTCCTTGGACATCAGAGATGCGATGGCGCCTGCCAAGAAGAATGCTGGCACTAAGCACATTAATACGTGAAAAGCAAGGTATTCTTTCAGCGAATCTACTCCAACCAAGAGCAAAGACATTATATCCATCATATAACTCCAATAAACTATTTAAAATTATATTGAAATACCTTAACTTAAAGATTAGGGTTTAAAAATATTTTGAAATACTACTTTTCGTGTAGGTACTTCAAACTCCAATAAACGTAACGCAAACCATGTAGGATCTGCTGGAACCTATGGTGCGTGGAAAACTTGGATTCACCTATCCTCTCCCTAAAACCAACAGGGGTTTCTCCTACCCTCAGCCCACACTTCCAGATATTATATAGTAGATCATATTCAATCTCAAATCCATTTGCAATTAAATCGGGAAGAATTTTATCAGCCGCATTTCTAGTAAAAACCCAGCAACCTGTCTGAATATCCGTCAACTTATATTTATACATCCATGAGGCAACAGTTGAAGTGAAACGATTTATGAATACTGAAAACCATCCAAGGAGTTCTCTCTGTCTGATTATATCACGGCTACCCAACAAAACGTCAAAGTCATTCTTCTCGAGAACTTTTAACATTAGCTTGACGTCCATAGGATCACTGCTATAATCAGCATCGATAATACCAAGATGATCGTAATTAGTGTTCAGAAATTCTTCCATGGCTGTTCGAATAGCACATCCCTTACCCTTGCCATATCTTTGTGTAATGAATTTCCAATTATACTTAAGTGCAACATCCTTCGTTTTATCCGTCGAATGCCCATCCACTATCAGAACGTCAAACCCAGCAGGAATCTCGTCTGCCAGTGCTCTTAAAGCCTCCTCTTCGTTTAGAGTGGGTAGCAATAAAAGCAAACTCATCTTTCGACCTTCACCGTAATAAAAACTGGACCCCTGATATCTATCTTCTTGTTTTGGCTCTGTATATATCTGACTGCAACCGGATCTATCCTAAGATTGACATCAGAGTGCGACCTTGCCATTCTTATTCGAACCTCACCACATCCGTGTTCAATTTCATGCGCTGCTAATGCAGCAAATCCATCGATGAATCGAATGTTGGTCTTAACTCCCTTATCAAGCAAATCCTCATATTTCTTCGTCTTGGGAATTCCGAAGATCGATCCATCATGGACCACAACCTCATTGAGAAAGGCGGGTCCGCAGAGCTTTGTGTTTTCCTCTGGTTCAACTATATATAAAGTGACTTGCTCATCACCAAGCTCGCCGTTCCAAGCATCAAACCTACAGGGAGATGGCTCATTTCCATGCTCCTCACAGGTCTTGACTATAGCTCTGGCGATTTCCTTCCCGACAGCAGTATCAGGTGTCTTATCGAGAGAGATCGCCCCTGCAATTTGCTCGTCGCTAAGACGAAACTCAGCGTATATTTCTGGGAAATGAACCTCCCTTATATCAGAGATGTTCTCGGACAACATGATAATCCTGCCCAATCCAGGACCCGAGTTAAAAACAGGATACTTGAGGTCATAGTTCGCGAGAGAGACAGGCGAGTACATGCCAATCTCCGTAACTTCAACCCAACCCATTTCTGGATGTTTGACGAACACCTCATAGTTTGTCCCGGGTGCATAGTAAGCAGGATTACTTGGTTTATGTCTAAATTTTACCTCATACCCCATTCGACTGAAAAATTCCTCGGTGATGTACTTTCCGTCGTCTATGGTGAGATTTTCGTCCATGACCACCATGCTTAGGTTGTAGTGCGCTTTCAAGTGTGTTGAATCCTCTTTTTGCTCTCTCCGAAAACGCCATCCGGCGGTGAACAACATCACTGGCAGATCTCTTTTATCTTGAACAGCCTGAAGCGTCGGAAACCAGGCTGTTGTGATGTGGGACAATAAGGTCAGGGAAGAAGATGTGGGCTTGATATCTTTTAGTTCCAAAAATATCTCGTTGATCAAATAATGCGCATCCTCTGTTTTTATGCCTAACCTAGTGATCAAAGCCTCGGTAAAATCCTCTCCACCTACGATATTTTCCCTCTTATAGTCCCTCAAGATACCTTGGAGTTCCTCAAATTTATCGAAGCCCTTGATTTTCTCCTGGATCAATTTTTTCTTCGCGTCAGATAAGCCAATGTCTGGTCTGGGAAGCGTTGCAAGATAATATAGACGATCCAATATTGCTGGTGCCTCAGGTCCATACTGAAGCCGAACGTGTTGTTCTTCCCAGATTGGCTTGAGCACAACCTCATCAAAGCCCATGTCCAGAAGGATATCTCTGGCTTTATCCGAATAGATCGTGATCAGATGTTTTTTACCCTTCCTCTTTGGAAACGTAAAGCTCCTTTCCCCAATAACAAATCTTGCCGTTTCCGACCAGGTCTTCTCAAAATCCTTTTTTGCCCGCTCTTTGATGTTGCTTGGATCAAATTTCATGATGCTACATCCCAAATGAGGATATTGGGAATAGATTCTATTATAAATTATCTATGTTAGTCACTCTTTTATAGTAGAAATCACATATCAACATCTTAGGTGTTATTGATGGCAAAAAAAGAAGAAACTAGTGAAGAAATACCAAAGGCAGAAAAAGCAGAGACAACGGGTGTAGAGGGAATCGTTACTAAGATAAAAAAATTATTCAGTAGAGGTAAGTGAGATTTTCTCGACATTACCTTTCTTAGATAGAAGAACAACCCTACTAAACTTAGAATCATCAGCGATTGCGTAGCCGGAGGTATAAGCCAAATACTTAGCGAAGTCTAAAACGCTAGCATGGGAGGGCATAGCACTTCTAGGAAGCCTCTGTCGTGAGAAGCCCAAGTGCATGTATGCCTTTATTTCTATGTAATCCGGCTCTGCCTTAGCTATCAGGCGCGCATATTTTTCCGGCTCTTTCAGGTTTAAGCCTTCGACGAGCGTGATTCTGATCACTGTCCTCGTATTTAAAGTGGACAAAAGTTCTAAGGATTCATTTATTTGTGACCATCTATCTTGGATGGGGTTGCAAATTCTGGTATAAGTCTCTCTGTCCGGCGCATTCAAGGAGACATATAGCTGCGTGGGTTTTACGTTGGCAAGCATTTCTGGATTCGTCCCGTTCGTCACGAGAAATGTGCTCATTTTACGTCCGTGAAATTCGTCGATCAACTCTGCCAGAAAAGGGTATAAAGTCGGCTCGCCTACGAGAGATATTGCCGCATGCCGAGGATGTTGTGCCTCCTCCAGTTTACTGAGATTTGTCGTGGTGGACCCGGCGTAACCTGAGATCAGTCTCATCTGTTCACCCATACAGCCGTCCACAATGCTCTCAGGAGAGTCCCATTCGTGTTTTGGCATGATCATTTCTACAGGCCGCCAACAGAAAAGGCAGCGATGATTGCAACTCAACGAGGGGGTCATCTGTACGCAACCATGGGAGGATATGCCATAGAATTTGGACTTGTAACAAACACCCTCATCCCTGAGAGATTTTTTAAGCCACAGACAGGGCTTGACTGCGCTATGCTGACCTACCAAATGGTATCCCTGTTTACTAAGCAGATGTTCATAAGTCTCTTGCGGCAATTAAATCTCCTGTGATATAGTTTGATTATAAAATATTAAAAGTTACAGTTAATTCTCTAGGACGAAGTTGAGCTGCGCATATATCAGATTAGAGATTATATTGGATGTACAATATATTCTAGAATTATTGGAATGGCGCAAAATTTAAAATGACTGAAATATATGCTAATGTAAGCAACATATAAATAAGCAAGATAAACAATCTTTTATATATTTAGCATGTAGAGTTAAAATGAAGAAATAGTTTGGATGATATAAGTAGTTGTAGGCAAGCTTAAAAGTAACAAGGAGGATGGGGGTTAAAACAAGTATTGAAGGATATTACCATGGAACAAAGTAAGAAATTAAAGCTTTTTATTTGCTACTCACACAAAGACAATTGTAGTGATAATCCTTACGTAGAACAATTCAAAGAACATATCGCTCCGCTCAAAGAAAAGTATTTAATAGAAGAGTGGTATGATCGCGAAATTTTACCCGGTGATGATTATCAAAATCAAATTGATAATAATTTAGAAGAAGCAGACATAATTTGTTTATTTATCTCATCACATTTTTTTTATTCAGATAGCTGTAAAAAAGAAAAAAAGAAAGCATTGAAATTGAGAGAACAGAAAGGAATTTCAGTTATTTCAATCATTTTGTCCGATTGTGGGTGGTTAGATGATGAAGATATTTCTAAGCCATTAGTTTTGCCCACAGATGGAAAATCTGTCTCAAGTTTTCAAAATCGAGACGAAGCATGGCATGATGTTTACATGGGATTAAAGACAGTAATCGAAGAAGAGATAAAAGTTAAGCAATGGAAAATAACAGAAGAATTTGAAAATTTTTTACAAGATACAGAGATTCTAAAAGAAGCACACTCTCAAAAAGAAAGGGTTTTGTTAGAGGATATATTTGTACATCCTGAGTTAGATAAATATGATATTTTAAGAGAAGACGAAGAAAAGATAGGCTCAGATGAATTATTTAAAAATCTTTTAAATTATCCAAAGATTGTTATAGCCGGAGAAGACCAATCAGGCAAAACAACTCTGTGTAAAATGATTTTTAAAGAGTTGCGAAATAAGAATTTTTTTCCTGTTTATGTAAACGACAAAGAGAATCAGTTCAAAGGAAAAATAGAAAACAAAATATTAACATCACTTCGTAAACAATATGAGGGGGGCGATATAGGCCAAATTGATAGAGAGCGAATAATCCCTATAATAGATGATTTTCATTTTGCTAAGGATAGGGAAAGGCATATTAAAGATTTATCTACATATCACCGCTGTATCGTCTTTGTTGATGACATTTTTTGTTTGAATATTAAAGATGAAAAACTTGTTGGGCAATTCTCTCATTTTAAAATAAGAGAATTTATGCCTTCCCTAATTTATGAGTTAATTAAAAAGTGGGTAAGCTTAACAGATAAAGAAAGAGATATTTACAAAGACATTGATTATTACAAAGATATTGATCAAAAAACAGAAATAATAAAATCCGTTTTAGGAAGAAATATTGATAGAGGGATTATGCCAGCATATCCTTTTTTTATTTTATCAACCATATTTACCTACGAAACATTTTCAATGCCACTTGAACAAGAAATAACATCTCAGGGTTACTGTTATCAGGCTTTTATATTTTTTTATTTAAGGAAAGAGGGTGTAAGAATTGAGGATATTGATACATACATAAATTTCCTAACAGAGTTTGCTTCCTATATTTACAGAGAAAAGAAGTCTGAGATATCTTCTTATGATTTTACCTCATTTATGGAGTTGTATTTGGAAAAATATAATCTTCCAATAAAACAAGAGATCTTAATTAAAAACTTAAGTACAATAGTTTCAGTGGATAGCTTTAATAATTACTCATTCCAATACCCTTACATTTATTACTTTTTTGTTGCTAAATATCTTGTTGAAAACATTGAAGATGAAGAAGTAAAGGACGAAATAAAAAACATAATAGGTAATCTTAATGTAGCTAAAAATGCTTATATTGCAGTTTTTATGGCTCATCATTCTAGAAATATCAAAATCTTAGAAGAAATTGAAAAGAGTACGGAACTTTTATTTAATGAATACAAACCTGCAACATTGATAAAAGATGAAGTTAAGTTTTTTGATGAACAAGCAGATAATATTGTTAAAGCGATTTTGCCATCTGCTGATACAACACCTGAAAGTGAAAGGATGAAAAGATTAAATTTGGAAGACAAGCAGGAACAATATCAAAAAAATATAGAGCAAAAAGAAAAATTCGATGAAGAAGATTTTGTGGAAATAGAATTTTTGGAAACAGAATTAAGGAGGGCTATTAAAACAGTAGAAGTTATGGGGTGTATTATCAAAAATCGAGCAGGGTCATTAGAAAAAAAGAAACTTGAAAAGATATTTGTAGAATCAATGAATGCTCACTTAAGGATTTTATCCTTTTTCTTTGAAATGATAAAAAGTGAAGATATAAGCAACGCCGTAATTGATATTATATCGGAGAGATTAATAAAAATAAATAAAGAAAGCAGAAGCGAACTAAGTGACGAATATCTGCGCAAAAAAGCAAAAATAATTTTTTGGAATCTTATCTTTGATATTGGGTATGCCATCATTGATAAGATTGTTCACTCATTAGGTTCGGATAAATTAACTGCAATTGTTGAAAAAGTTTGTTATGAAGTTAACACTCCAGCATCTTTCTTGGTAAAACATGGGATTTTAATGTGGTACAATAAGAGTCCACAAATTGATGAAATTTCAAAAAGGATTAGGGGAAATGACTTTTCCGAAATGGCAAAAGGAATAATAAAATCAATAATTGTTAATCATTGTTATTTACACCCAATTAGTTATAGAGATAAACAACGAATAGAAAGCAAATTGGGAATTCCGTCAAGAAAACTTTTAAAAAGCGGTTAATGAAGGATTATGAATGGGATTGCATATTAAAAAAATCTTCATCAAATGTTTTGCTTAATCTTCAACTAAACATATTTATTTAGCAGTGCACTTTAATGTAGATTTGAATGGAAAGAGACGAGCTCTTTAAAATTTCATTAATATTGTTGGCTTCGTTTATTGTCAGAGTTCTACTTTTTCCTGCCGAAGGCTATTACATAGATATCAACACATTTACAGCCTGGCATGCCTCCGCAGCAGAAGGACTGCGTACCTTCTATGACAGAGGTTGGTCCGATTATCCTCCTTTCAGCATCTACATATTTTGGATATTTGGAAAAATTGCCAAGTACTTTTCGCTTTTCAATACCGACCATTTCG
>JAQURP010000012.1:0-12301 GCA_028715545.1 Methanocellales archaeon
CGAATCGATCAGGCTGTTGACCACACTGGATGTCGAGACTTTGTACTCGGGGCATGGCGATGTGACCAACGAAGATGTCAATGCCCAGATCAGGGACTCGCTCAGATTTGCGGAAGAGGTTTTGTAGGATTATACCGCGAATCTTTTCGGATGGTCTTGCTTACTATTCTTATAATGTAGGCGCATGTAGTCTTTTCTATTGTATTGATAAGAAAATAACAGAAAGTTCACAAGATAGAATTTTTATATGTACCGCTAACTATTATTCATGAAATTATTTTCCGAAATAAAGGGCATAATAAAAGCAAAAAACATTATCCAAAAAGAAAGTATGGATAAAGACCTTAAAATCGGTCTTTGGAATGTTATTCAACTTTTTATTTGGGATCCTACTTGGGATCAACTAGGGTTCAATTACCCTTTTTTAAGTGACACTCCACTCAATAAATTTGCTAAAGCTTTTTATATGTATTTTTTAAAATCTCCACTAGACACTATGCCTACATATGTGGTTGATTTTTGCCAAGAAATTAGGAAAATGCATTTCGACTCTGAATGGTATAAAATATATGATTTTCTAGAATTTATTGCAAGTAATTTCCCTTTCAGTGAAAATTCAAAATCCAATTTTATAGAGGCGTGTAACGTCACTCTTGAAAATGAACTTTCTGCTTATCGTTTTGTTGGTGATAGAATTACAGAGATTACATCTGATGAGGAGATTGAGGAAATAGATAAAGCTCTTCAGAAGTCGCCCGACTCTATAAAAACTCATCTTTCCACTGCGTTACAACTACTAAGCAATAGAACAAACCCAGATTATAGGAATTCAATCAAGGAATCTATTAGTGCAGTTGAATCTTTGTGTCAACAAATTGCAGGTGATAAAAAAGCAACATTAGGGCAAGCTTTGAATGTTATGGAACAATCAAAGAAAATCAAGCTACATGGTGCATTAAAAGGCTCTTTTGAGAAATTATATGGTTATACAAGTAGTGCAGAAGGTATTAGACACGGTCTATTAGATGAACCAACATTAGAATTTGAAGATGCAAAATTTATGTTAGTTACTTGTTCTGCTTTTATTAATTACCTTATCTCCAAATCAAAATAGTTGGATAATGGAAACTCTGCGCTCAAAATCGATTAATCCCCTTTAACTTTCGCTACGTACCCATCTTGAATGTAAATCAAGCAATTCACGACAAAAGTAAGAAAAACGCTTTTATGTATTATTTTCGAGAATTGCTTCAGCGTAATACCTTGCCATTACACCATACTGAAACACTGTGATTAATGCGCCTCCAACCGCCAGAATAAGTATGGGTATCAAGAAGATTGGCATCGAAGCCCTTACATGTGAAAGAATGTCTGGAGGGAAAAGAAGGTCTGGAGGGCTTAATCCAATAGTTTGAGAGACAAATAAAATAATTGCTATGACAAATGGCACCGCAAATATGAGGATTGCAATCAGACTCACAACAGTCGAGAGAAGCCACACAATAAAGACTTGGGATTTATTCTCCATAAAGTGGTGAATGCTTGCGGAAATTGAATCAATAGCTCCATTTTCACCTAAAATGATATAGGGATATGTCACAAAGACCGCCAGTGCTATTAGAATAGATACAATGAAATTTAACACAGAGCCAACGTAAGGAACTATACTCACAAGACCAAAGAAAAAAGAAACAAAGACGATGAGGAGGGTTGCGCCCACTAAACTTAAGATCTTGCCTTTTGTGAAGTCGAGAGCATCCATTAAAGAGACTTGTTTTCCTATGGCATCTTCCCCTACTTGTTTTATAATTATTCCTTCGACAAATAACTCTAAAACAGAAAGTATTATTATAAGGAGAAAGATCAGGAGACCCCACGGTAATAATTCTAACAACATAATTTGTGGTGACATTGTTATAACTCTGAAATTCTCAATTAGATACTCCAAAAAGAAAAACCAAACCGATGTAATAATAAGGGCTCCGAGAATTGAAAGTCCGATCATTGGCAAGCTTCTTTTGCTAAATGCATCTTTTTTGAGTGCGTTAGTTATTATATCTCCGTAACTAATTTCAGACATTTAGATACAATCCCAGAGTACAAATTCATTCAATTGAAAAAGTTGTTAGTTAGTTATATTCCCTCCATTAATATATGTGGCGGTCAATTTAGACTTTTAAAAGAATAACTCATTTCAAAATCGATTAATTCATTTCAAGTTTCGCTATGGATCAACAAACGAACAAGTTTCGCAAAATATATGTTAAATTCAATTTACCCCTTATGACAAAAATTAAAAAAGAAAAAAGTAAATAAATAAATTAAATTTTAAAAGCCAGACTCATCTGGAATACCATCACCTGAATTTGGTGCTGGACCGGGACAATCTACATCAGGATCTCCATTCTGAAATGGGTTATCCATTCCTGAGCCATCTGGATTACAATCACCTGAATTTGGTGCAGGACCTGATTGCGAACTAGCCATTACGTTTCCACAAAACAAATTTATTACAAAAATTGCCATCAAACCAATTACAATTATTTTTTTCATTATAGGTACCTCTTATGTAATTTTTTTTTTCTGAGATATTCGATCTAATACATTTAAAACTTTTTGATTATAAAGGGCAAAATCTTCGCAATTTCAAAGAAATTGCTCCTCTCGCCCACTACGTAACCACTTCACCCAAATTGAACTTTTATAGGTTGCCTCAAAAATTCAACTTCTCTTAATCGAGATGTTAGATATAATCGAGTTCTCGTTAAATTATGAAATGCCTTTTTTCTGCGGAAAAAAAATAATTGGTAAATTTTATATAACTAATGTTTAATGTTTTATAGGTGAGTATCATGGAAAAAGAAATTGATTGCGAGAGTCGTTGGACTAAGCATAGACCCCAAGGAAATGACTCTGCAGGTGCCATCTATGGCTTGGGTTTTATCGGTGCTGCATTTTATTTTATCGGGCAGGCAACAACATTTTGGATGGGCGTGCTCGGACTTTTGAAAGCAATCCTTTGGCCTGCTTTTCTTGTCTATGAATTGCTTAAATACTTGGGTGTCTAGTTTTTTTTTGATTAATTTTTTTTTATATGGGCGAAATAATTCGATTCGATTAATTCATTTTAGATTTTTCTCATGGTACCTCTTCGAAAATAAAATAAAGTAAATTAAGCAACTTACTACTAATGTAAAAAAATGTTTATTAACTGTTCTGAAAAAAATTAAATCACTCAAAACTTTGGTATGGCTAATGTCATGTCTCAAAAGCTTTAAGTATACTCAAAGTCAAGAGATTTAAAAATTAGCACACTTTGGCGGAGATGACAAATTTGGTCAGGGATGTGAAGCAAGATAAGGCAGGCATTCTGGTGACGTTCATCATCATGTTCGTACTTTGGGCGGTATTGTCAACGCTTTTTGATATCGTCCATCTTTCCCTAGGCATCCTTTGCTCCCTACTTGTAGCCTACTTTTCCTATGATCTGCTGATGAGACCTAGTGGGAGTGTCAAACATGTCTCGGATATATTGGGAAATTTTCTCAGATTCTTCACGTATACTTTCTGGCTCCTAGGTCAGGTCATCCACTCCAACCTTGATGTCGTGCGCATAGTGTTGGATCCAAAACTGCCTATATCCCCTCAGATCATAAAGTTTAACTCAGACCTTCCGCACGATGTTGCACTCGCCACGCTGGCAAACTCAATCACGCTGACTCCAGGCACTTTGACTCTGGATATCGATGAAAATGGGACGTATTATATCCATTGTCTCACAAAAAGACAGGGAGACCAGCTTTTAGAAGGGGATATGCAGGCGAGGGTAGCCGCTATCTATGGTGGTGGGTCCTAGATGATGATAGAGGCCTTTCAGTTGACAGGCATGTTGCTAACCTTGGCAGCAGCTCTGTCCCTCTATAGGGTCCTAAAAGGGCCGACCATCGCAGATCGGATCGTTGCCGTGAATGTGATTGGCACTTATGCCTTGGTCGCGTTAGTTCTCGTTGCCTACATCAGTAGTGAGCAGTTGTTTTTCATCGATATCGCACTAACCTATGCATTACTGAACTTCATGCTGTCGATTGTTGCCGCAAGATACCTGGGGACTGGGAGGGTATTTGGATGATGCTGCCTGACATCGTGTCGGTTATGCTTGACATCATAGCGGTTATCTTCCTCTTCGCAGGGGTATTCTTCTTTATGGCAGGGTCGATAGGTCTGTATAGAATGGTAGACGTGTATACAAGACTACATGCTACTACCAAATGTGATACGCTGGGGCAGGCATTGGTCTTGATTGGGATTATGTTGTATGAGGGGTGGACGCTCGTAAGCATCAAGCTCTTCTTAATAATAGTATTCGTCTTAGTAACAAACCCAACCGCAGCACATGCTATGGCGAAAGGTGCATACCTGTATGGGGTAAAACCATGCGACCAGACATCCATAGACATGTACAAAGAAAAAGCAGAGGAGATGTTATCATGATATGGGGGCCTGACCTCTTTATCCTGGCAATCTTAGTGGTCCTCGCTATTGCAGCAGTCATCAGCAGGGACTTGCTTGTTGCAACGGTCATCTTCTCTGGCTACAGTTTGCTCATGGCATTGGCATACGTTCAGCTTAATTCCCCTGATGTGGGTTTCACGGAGGCAGCGGTTGGGGCTGGGGTTACGACCGTCTTGTTTATCTTGGCTATCTCTAGGACAGCTAGAATGGAGGAGGCCTGAAGTTGAAAGTCATTCCGTCTATGCTCATATTGCTCGTCGGGGTAATGCTCGCGGTGGCTGTGACAGGCATGCCAGAGTTTGGTGACCCTAATGCTCCAGCGAACACGCATGTTGTACCATATTATAAGGAGCATTGTCTTGAAGAGACAGGTGTCACTGAAATAGTGACGGCAATCGTTGTTTCCTATAGGGGATATGATACATTCGGTGAGGTCACGGTGATATTTACCGCCGGAACGGGAGTTATAGCGCTTCTCGGGAGGAAGTAGCTTGCCAGAGTCGCTTTTTGGAGAGGATGTAATCGTTAGAACGATTGCAAGAATAGTGGCCCCCTTTATACAGTTGTTCGGACTCTATGTTCTCATGCATGGTCATATATCTCCTGGAGGTGGCTTTCAGGCTGGCGTGATCATTGCATCCAGCTTCATCCTGCTCGCTCTGGCACTTGGATTGCCTGAGTCGAAGGAGAGATTCAAAAAGACTATACGATTGCCCATGGAGAGCTCTGGCCCTTTAATCTATGCATCGATTGGGGTAACATGCATTTTGGCTGGGGGATATTACTTGCAATATGGGATGGCGTTTCTGTTCCCCCCTCATGTGGTCAGTGCGATACTGATCTCGGCAGTTGAGATCGGCATCGGAATCACTGTCATGGCAATGATTGTAACGATTTTTTACTCGATGGCAGGTGATTAGGTGATCAACTTTGAGTTCTTGCTTGGGCACTATAACTATTGGGCTGTGATTGTCCTTTTCCTGATCGGGCTTTACGCGATGATCGTGAAGAAGAATTTGATCAAAAAATTCATGGGACTAAACATCATGGACACATCGATTTTCCTGTTTTACATCTCCATGGGGGATGTTGAAGGGGGGGTTTCGCCGATCATTGCACATGGGGGGGGTTCAGAAGTCATCTATGTGAATCCCTTGCCCTCCGTACTCATCCTCACTGCAATAGTGGTAGCCGTTAGCACGACAGCCCTTGCGCTTAGCCTAATAATCAAGATCTATGAAGAATATGGGACGCTTGACTCAGAGAGATTGGTGGAGTTGATGGGATGGTAGGGACTTCACATCTACCGATACTTGTAGTTCTGCTACCACTGGTAACAGCATACATAACTCCCCTACTTGGATGGATAGACAAGAGAATCTGCAATCCACTGGTGGTGGTTTCTATGACTCTCGCATTTCTTGCATCCCTCCTCCTGGCAAGATCGGTGCTAACTGGGGGGGTAATCTCTTATCATATGGGTGGATTTGCGCCTCCGTTCGGAATAGAGTTGGTCGTTGACTACTTCGGCGTATACATGTGCATCATAATCTCATTTATCACTTTGATGGCCGCGATATACTCCAGGGAATATGTTGCTAAGGAATTGCATGAATCCAAGACCGTACCATATTACACCCTTTTGATGCTAATGACCGGCGGTATGATGGGTGCATCGGTCACTGGGGACTTGTTCAACCTGTTCGTCTTCTTCGAGATACTGTCGATATCATCCTATGCGTTGGTGGCGATCACAGGAAAAAAAGTTGCCATCATGGCAAGTTATAAATACTTGCTATTAGGGGCAATAGCCACCAGTTTTACGCTGGTCGGCATAGCATATCTTTATATACTCACTGGCACGCTGAATATGGCAGATTTGTCAGTAAGGTTGCAAAGTGTATATGGCGTCGGGGGAAGTTCTTGGACTCTCATAGCGGCGTTAGCCTTCTTCATGGTGGGCTACTGCATCAAAGCTGCACTATTCCCACTACACACATGGTTGCCAGATGCTCATTCCATGGCGCCATCATCGATAAGCGCTGTTCTCTCAGGAATATTAATAAAAGTGGGAGCCTTGGCTATCATTCGAGTGCTATTCAACATATTTCAACCAGAATTTGTCGTCGAAACTATTCCTATTACATCTATGATCTCATGGATGGCTGCAGCAGCAATCATCGCGGGTTCATTGTTTGCGATATCTCAGACTGACATAAAGCGGATGTTGGCATACTCTAGCGTAGCCCACATAGGTTTCATAATATTGGGTATAGGATTGGCTACAGGATATGGGACAACAGGGGGCATATTGCATATATTTAATCACGCGATGGCGAAAGGATGTCTATTCCTTTGCGCTGGTGCAATCATCTACAAAACTGGGATAAGGAATATTGATGACCTTGCTGGGTTAGGGAACAAAATGCCATTCACAATGGCTGCATTTACGATAGCTTCATTATCGATGATTGGAATTCCACCGACTGCAGGGTTTGTCAGTAAATTTTATCTCGGTCTGGGCGCTCTAGAAACAGGAACGTGGTCAGGATGGGTGTTTATTGGGACCATACTGGTTGGCAGCCTCTTGACTGCCGTATTCTACATGAAGGTCATTAACAACATATACTTCAAAGAACCACTGCTCAGGGAAGACGTCCAAAGAGATGAAACCCCCCTTGGAATGCTCATACCTATCTTGATCTTAGCCGGGGGTTGTGTGATCTTCGGCCTGTTCCCAAGGATACCCTTGTCTTTGGCAGAGCCAGCAGCTAAATTGTTTTTGGGAGGAATATGAGCTCAAAGAACATATATCTATATTCAAGTGTATCGTGTCATCTCGTACAAATTTGGGGGAGGAATGAAAGATGATTATAGTTTCTTGTTTACCTGTCATAGCTTTACTTTCACCGCTAATAGCCGGCATCATATCCTATCAAGCAGGAAAGATATCTGAAACTGCCCGGGACCTTATCACAATTGCAGCAGCCATAGTCTCCTTTATTGTTATCGTGGCAATGATTCCCACCATATTGAATGGCAACACCATAGAATATATTTTCTCTTATAGTGCGGTCTCAACCTTACCCATGGCATTCAGGGTGGGCCCATTCCCTCTTTTTCTGGGTTTGGTAATCTCTTTCGCTTGGATACTGTCTGCGGTTTACTCGCACAGGTACATGGAACATCTACATTCAAGAAACAGGTTCTATCTCTTCATGTCTCTGACGCTCAGTGCGGTTATAGGCACCTTGTTCGCAAAAAACATGTTGGTGTTGTTCATATTCTTTGAGATAACGCTGTTTACATCCTACGTGCTCGTCATCCATGAGGAAACACCTGAAGCCATGGCTGCAGGAAAGAAGTATCTGTTTTTGGGTCTTGCTACAGGTCTTGTCATGTTTTGTGGCATACTCCTTGTATACCTACAAGTTGGCACCTTGGATCTTGGCAAAAGAGGAATACTTGACGGAGTCCATGGTAACATTCTTTATGTCATGCTTTTCACTCTTTTAGTTGGTGCTCTGTTCAAAGCTGGCATGTTCCCCCTTCATGTATGGTTGCCTTCTGCGCATCCCATAGCGCCGTCCCCGGCTAGTGCGATACTATCTGCTGTGGTGGTCAAAGAGGGTTGCTATGTCATGATAAGAATCTTGTATGATATATTTGGCGTGAATCTACTGAAGACCATGTTCGTGAGCAATTGGTTGATTTTACTTGGCGGGTTATCCATATTCTTCGGATCAGCGATGGCAATCAGACAACACGACCTGAAAACGATGCTAGCTTATTCAACTGTCAGCAAGGTGGGTTACATCTTTCTGGGTGCAGCATTGCTGACGCCAACAGGCCTGCAGGGGGCGATGGTACACATCTTCCATCACTTGATGGCTAAAAGCGCCTTGTTCTTCTGTGCTGGTGCTTTGATATACAAGGCAGGTATCAGGGACATCGATCAGATGGCTGGGATAGGGAAGAAGATGCCGATTACGATGATGGTATTTACGATAGCTGCACTCTCGATGATAGGGGTACCTCCATTGGTGGGTTTCGCTAGCAAGTGGTATATCGTCGTTGGTGCCCTTGAAGCAGGAAGACCAACCGCCATTGGATTCGGTTTAGTCTTGATACTGAGCAGTTTGATGAATGCAATCTATTTTATACCGATAATCATCAACGCCTTCTTCACTGGGGCGTCTGAGAATGGTGAACACAAAGAAGTAATTCCAGATGATGTTCCGCTATCTATGGCGGTGCCCATGGTGATACTGGCGATAGGAATCATTGTATTTGGAGTACTTTCAGCTACAACATCCGTTGTCGTGATAAAACCAACGGTTAATGCGATGATGGGGTTGTGAGGAGGGAGCATCAAATGGAAATATATTCAATAAGACCTATTCTCGCTGTATTAATCCCATTTATATGTGCTCTTTTGATTGCCGTAACGGGCGAAAAGAATAGGAATCTGAGAGAGTTTTGGACCATTGCCGCATCTGTTCTTGGGTGTATGGTAGTCATATCGATGTTTCCGCATATTTATAATGGGGGACAATACATCTTCAACATAGCCCAAATCGTGCCTGGTGTAGAACTTGGTTTCAGGGTGGATGCTTTTGGTATGTTCTTCGCGTTTTTATCCTCTTTTTTATGGATCGTAACATCTGTTTATTCCATAGGCTATATGAGGGCTCTAAAAGAGCATGCACAAACCAGATACTATTTTTGTTTTGCTGCATGCATTGCCTCTGCAGTGGGCATAGCGTTGGCAGGTAATCTCCTCACCTTATTTGTATTCTATGAAATATTGACGATGTCTGCCTTTCCACTGGTCATACATGAGGAAACGTCAGCTGCGTTGGAGGCCGGAAAGAAGTATTTGGCATATACGCTGAGTGGGGGTGCACTTGTCCTTTTTGGGATGGCCATGACGTATACCCTAACAGGCACTCTCACCTTCGCCAGCCATGGATTCCTGGCAGGTCACGGTTCTGCGCAAATACTAAGGATGCTATTTGTGATATTTATCATGGGATTTGGTGTCAAGGCGGCGATCATACCTCTACACTCTTGGCTGCCTAGCGCTATGGTTGCGCCTACACCAGTAAGCGCACTACTGCATGCCGTAGCAGTCGTTAATGCAGGCATATTCGGAATTGTGCGAGTCGTGACCAACGTCTATGGTATAGGGCTAGTGGCAGATCTCGGATTTTTACTGCCATTCGCAATAGTGGCCTCGATCACAATCATCTTTGGATCAATTTTTGCATTAGCGCAGGACAACCTCAAACGGATGCTGGCATATTCTACTGTAAGCCAACTATCCTATATCCTATTGGGCGCCGCATTGTTGAGCCCTAGTTCCCTCTCAGGGGGAGTTGCGCACATTGCTCATCAAGGATTCATGAAGATCACACTCTTCTTCTGTGCAGGCGCTATACTTGTTCAGACTGGTAAAAAGAATATGAGCGAGATGCACGGCATTGGTCGTAGGATGCCCCTAACGATGATTGGGTTCACTGTAGGGGCTCTTGGAATGATAGGTGCACCCCCGATTTGCGGGTTCATATCTAAATGGTATCTTGGTTTGGGAGCTCTGGAAGCAGGACATCCCATATTTATCGCAGTGCTAATGGCTAGTACATTACTGAATACGGCATACTTCATACCACCGATATATAATGCCTTCTTCAAAGAGCCAGAGGGCGATCTGATCGAGAGCAAGGAAGCATCTTGGTGGCTGTTAGGTCCGATATTGCTATGTGCGTTAATCTCTCTGATATTTGGCATGGTGTCGATGGTACCCTATACGCCTTTGCAACTTGCTCGGACTTTCTTGGGGGTATAAAAGAGGAAAGGGATTTTAGTATCTCTATAAAACTTAAGAAGGGTTTCACATGCACAAAAAAGAGTTGATTCATCAGAAACGTGGTTTAGAATATAATTGGGGGGTATTACATGGGATACTTGGATGAACCAGAGAACATAAAGAAGCTGCGACGTGTATTTTATACCTGTCTTGTAATCTTATTTCTTATTGATCTAATCGTCCCTAAACATCATTATTTTTCATTGGAAAGGGTTCCGGGATTTTATGCGATATATGGGTTTGTGGCATGTGTAAGCCTTGTTTTTATGGCAAAACTATTGCGCAAATTCATTAAAAGAGGGGAGGATTATTATGATTACTAGTGTTCCACCTGCAGCACTATTTATAATCGGTGCATTTCTTATCCCATTTCTAAAAGGAAAGCTAAAAACAGCCTATTTGTTACTCCTGCCTGTTATTGCCATCCTAAATCTTCTTAATCTGTCGGAAGGCACAAGCTGGGTATTCGGTTTCTTAGATTATACTCTCATCTTTTGCAGAGTTGATAAACTAAGTATGGTTTTCGGATACATATTCGTTATAATGGGCTTTTTGGGTACCCTCTATGGCATTCATGTAAAAGAGGGTGGACATCATTTAGCCGTCTTCTTATACGTCGGGAGTTCTCTTGGCGTTGTCTTTTCTGGTGATCTCTTCTCTCTGTTCATATTCTGGGAGATTATGGCTTTTGCTTCTACTTTCCTTATCTGGTATAAAAAGGATAAGAGGGCATTAGGTGCAGGATTGAGGTATCTCTTGGTACATACGTTTGGTGGTACATGTCTATTGGCTGGTATTATGATGTACCTTCATACCACAGGGTCCCTTGAGTTCAATTTTATAGGTATTAACGGAACTGCCTCCATCCTAATCTTTCTTGGTTTTATTATTAATGCAGCAATTCCGCCACTACATGCATGGCTTACAGATGCCTATCCTGAGTCAACTGTTACAGGTACAGTACTGTTGAGCATCTTTACTACTAAGACTGCAGTGTATGTTTTGGCGAGAGCTTTCCCAGGCACTGAGATTCTGATACTTCTAGGGGCTATAATGACAGTATTCCCCATCTTCTATGCCGTCATTGAGAATGACACGAGAAAGGTACTTGCTTATAGTCTCATCAACCAGGTTGGATTCATGGTAGTAGGCATAGGTATAGGTACAGAGCTAGCTCTGAATGGTGCCGTATCTCACGCATTCTGCAATATTCTTTTTGAGGGATTGCTTTTCATGTGTACTGGTGCTGTGCTTTATGTGACAGGAACGAGCAAGTGCACAGAGCTTGGCGGACTATATAGAACCATGCCCATAACCCTTATGTTGTGTCTTGTAGGAGCTGCCTCAATCTCTGCGTTCCCACTCTTTACGGGTTTTGTAAGCAAGTCAATGGTTATCCAGGCAGCCGCTGATGGACATATGTTTATCATATGGCTCGCTTTATTATTTGCCTCGGCTGGTGTCTTCCACCATGCTGGTATCAAAATCCCATATTTCATATTTTTTGCCGAGGACTCTGGTAAAAGACCAGATGAGCCACCACTTAACATGCTCCTTTCTATGGGAACTGTTGCCTTTTTATGCATTCTCATTGGCGTATTTCCTGGTGTACTTTACCAGATTCTACCGTATCCTGTTGATTTTGTTCCCTACACGCCAGGTCATGTTCTGAGTCAACTCCAGCTACTGTTCTTCGCTGGTTTGGCATTTCTGTTCCTCATAACATATGGTTTCTATCCTAAGGAAGAAAGGTCTATTAATCTCGATACAGACTGGTTCTATAGGAAAGCTGGAAGGGGTTTCATATGGTTCTGCAGAAATCCAATCCCAACGCTTGGCCTGTGGATGGACACGGCATTCGTAATGTTTTACAATGGCTTTATCTGGTTCTCTGAGAATCCGGTTTCAAGACTTGTTAGT
>JAQURP010000012.1:12401-28374 GCA_028715545.1 Methanocellales archaeon
AAGGGGTTTCATATGGTTCTGCAGAAATCCAATCCCAACGCTTGGCCTGTGGATGGACACGGCATTCGTAATGTTTTACAATGGCTTTATCTGGTTCTCTGAGAATCCGGTTTCAAGACTTGTTAGTGGGTTTTATGGTGGGCTTAATCTAGCTTTTGCAATGGTTTCAAAGGGCTTGCTCAGTATCTACCGTGAAATTGAAAAGGCAAGAGATAGGGCTGAGAAAAAAAGAGCATTCTATAGGGAACAAATTGAGCGCGGACCCCCTGGTGGAGATGCCAGAAACATCAGCTCTGATCTATTCATAGCGTTTATAGTATTTACACTATTTCTAATATATATGGCTATAAGATATTTCCTATGATTCGATGTGTGTATACAGCATAACAACGGCACCCATTATTTCACCTATCTGTATCTTGCCCTCTTCAAATGCAGTGAATATTGCATAAGCTGCATGTCTTTTGAGAGCCGCTGGCTTGGCAAACTTCTCTCCTACGCCGACGACTTTCCCAAGTGGGTTTTGTATATACGAACAAGGAACAGCCAGCCACTCAGGAGGAATCGTGAAGGGCTTTATCTTGACATAATGCACATCGCCCTTCTTGACCTCTATATCTTCATCTGCGAAAACATATTCAACCTTTCCGACCATGTCCGATAGCTTGAAGTCGAAGCCCCTTTCTGGTTTTTTACTCCTCAATAAGTCCACGATATTTTTCATCCTTCATACTTCCATGGTTTCTTTTATCCTCATCAGGTTACAGAAGTTCGACCGTTCCATCTCATCCAGCTTCATACTGATATATCTTGCAGCATCCTCTAACTGCGGTATGAGCACATGTTCCAGTGCATTTACCCTTCTTCGGGTCTTACCTATCTCAAGCGCTAACAGCTCGACCGATTTCTGTATCTCTGCAAGCCGAATCATGTCTATCAATGCCTCGTCAAAGAGTTCCAGTGAATGATCCAGCTCGCTTGTGGTGCTGACCAGGCTGTATGCAATATTCCTTTCTTTTTCGATCTGCATCTCTATCTTAGGCACGTTCACGCCCATGATGTTCTGATAAGAGATGGTGAGTAGGGACTCTTTTTTTGGGTAAAAGATTGCCCCCTCAATCTCCTCAACGCTCATCATCGCCCTCGTCAGCAGAAAGCTCCTATATGCCATGTAGAGCTTACTCTCAACACGTTTTCTTGTCTCCATACTTTCGTTTACAATGCTCAAAAACTGCTTCATGAGTCCATCTCGTTTGTCTTTTAACAGTTTGTGACCTCTCTTCGCTATTTTTATCCTTTTTTTTATGTTGAGGAGTTCCATCCTTGTTGCTTTGACGTTGATCATCTTTCAACCTTTCACGTTCTCAATTAAACAAATGTTCATTATTAATCATGTACTATAAGCCTTTCGCATGTATTTTTCGATATGCTCTGGTCTGACTCTCTTCAGCTCAGCCTCAGGAAGCGCGGCCATCAACTCCCAACCAATGTCCAAGGTTTTTCCTATGCTCCTGTCTTCATTTTTCCCTTGGGATATGAACTTTCGTTCAAAAGTTTCTGCAAAATCAAGGAAATTCTTATCGACATCAGTCAATGCCGCTTCCCCTAAGATTATCGCCAGTTCTCTGACCTCTTTTCCCCTGGCATAGGCTGCATAGAGCTGGTTTAGGACACCAGCGTGATCCTCTCTTGTCTTGCCTTCTCCAATTCCTTTGTCTTTGAGCCTTGATAAAGAAGGCAAAACATCGATTGGAGGATAGATTCCCTTTCGATGTAGCTCTCTGCTCAAAAATATTTGACCTTCGGTGATATAACCAGTCAGATCTGGGATCGGGTGTGTTATATCATCTTCAGGCATGCTCAATATCGGAATTTGCGTTATTGAACCTTTTTTACCTTTAATTCTCCCAGCTCGCTCATATATTGTTGCCAGGTCTGTGTACATGTATCCCGGGTAACCTCTCCGTCCAGGAATCTCTTTTCTTGCCGCTGAGATTTCTCTAAGCGCTTCGCAGTAATTTGTCATATCAGTCATGATGACAAGTATGTGCATATCGTGTTCAAATGCCAAATATTCGGCAGCAGTCAGTGCAATTCTTGGAGTTGCAATCCGCTCTATGACGGGGTCATCAGCCAGGTTCATGAACAAAACCGCTTTCTCTATTGCACCAGTGCGGCGAAAATCTGATATAAAATAATTTGCCTCCTCAAAAGTAATGCCCATCGCAGCGAATATAACTGCAAACTCCTCCTCTTCTCGAATTAGCTTTGCTTGCCTAGCAATTTGGGCTCCTATGTCTGCATGGGGCAATCCTGCTCCAGAAAATAGAGGTAGTTTCTGCCCCCTGATCAAGGGATTCATACCATCTATTGCAGATATCCCGGTCTGGATGAAATCGAGTGGATAGTTCCTTGAGTAGGGATTGATCGGATTCCCGTTAATATCGATTCTGTCTTCTGGCACTATTTTCGGTCCACCATCGATCGGATCTCCGAAACCATCAAAGATCCTTCCAGTGATATCCAATGATACTGACAACTCGATACCCCTGCCGAGGAATCTAACCCGACTGGTGGAAACATCTATTCCACTGGTGCCCTCAAAAACTTGCAACAATGCCTTGTCACTGGCTATCTCAAGAACCTTTCCTCGCCTTATCTCACCGGTCGGAGTTTCTATTTCCGCCAGTTCATCATATTTCACACCTTCCACGCCCTCAACGAACATGAGTGGACCCGTAATTTCGGAAATCGTCAGATAGTCTTTGAGCATTCTAATCACCTAACCTTGTGAATTGAACCTTCATTCCATCCTCTATTTTACCAAAAGCGATCTTGAATTCATCCTCGGGTACAAATCTTGCTTTCACTATATCTCCTCTAATGGGTAGGGCTAGGATATCTTTTAGCTGGATGCCGTCATCAAGTGCCTTCATCGCCAATCCATGGAAATTCAGGATGAGTTTTAAGAGCGCATATTGCTTCTTGGCAGAAGAGTACGTATCTATTTCATGGTATGCATTTTGATAGAGGAAATCCTCCCTTATCGATTTTGTGGTCTCCAAAAGAAGTCTATCCTTGGAGGAGAGAGACTCCACTCCTACTAGGCGGACTATTTCCTCCAACTCTGACTCCTTTTGCAAGAGTTCCATGGCAGCATCCCTCATGCTACGCCAATCATCTCCAACGTTGCTACGCCACCAATTTTCTACGTCATCTAGATAGAGCGAGTAGCTAAGAAGCCAGTGAATGGCAGGAAAATGTCTTCTATATGCTAAGGGTGCATCCAATGCCCAGAAAACCTTAGTTATCCGGAGCGTTGCTTGTGTTACAGGCTCGGAGAAATCACCCCCTGGAGGAGATACCGCCCCTATCACCGTTAGTGAACCCTCTCTCTTTTCTGATCCGAGGGTTATTACCCTGCCGGCTCTTTCATAGAACATTGCTGCTCTGGACGATAAATATGCAGGATAACCTTCTTCGCCGGGCATTTCCTCCAATCTACCGGAGATCTCTCTTAGGGCTTCTGCCCATCTCGAGGTGGAGTCAGCCATCAAAGAGACGTTATATCCCATATCCCTATAATATTCTGCTAACGTTATTCCAGTGTAGACGCTTGCCTCCCTCGCCGCGAATGGCATATTTGATGTGTTGGCAACCAGAATGGTCCTATCCATCAGCGGAAGGCCTGATCGAGGATCTTTGAGTTCTGGGAACTCCAACAAAACTTCTGCCATCTCATTCCCCCGTTCACCGCATCCGATGAAAACGATGATGTCGGTGTCGCTCCACTTCGATAATTGGTGCTGAACGACGGTTTTTCCCGAGCCGAACGGACCAGGCACACATGCTGTGCCACCTTTAGCGATGGGAAAAAACGTATCTAAAATCCTCTGACCGGTTATCATGGGTATTTCTGGGTGGAGCTTCTCTTTGGAAGGTCTAGGAATGCGAACCGGCCACCTCTGAAGCATCGTTACTTCCTTTGGACCATCTTTCGTTTTGATCTTCGCAATGACATCTTCAACTTTTGCTAGTCCCTCATAAATATCGATTACTTCTCCCTCTAAACCAACTGGAACCATTACTCTATGCTCCACTAGCTCCGTCTCCTTTACCACTCCTAGGATATCTCCTTGGGTTACACGGGCTCCCTTTTTCAACTTAGGCTGAAAGTTCCATTCTTTTTTTCTATCAACCGCATCTGCCGAGATACCCCTTGTCATATAGTCCCCTGCAATACTACTTATGACGTTCAATGGGCGCTGAATGCCATCATATATCGCGCCCATTAGCCCTGGTGCCAGCTCGACGCTCAGCGGTTGACCGGTGGGTAAAACAGGCTCCTCTGGCCCCATACCAGAAGTCTCCTCATATACTTGGATAGTTGCCTTATCTTTTCGAAGCTCTATTATTTCCCCTAACAACTCTTTCTCTCCCACCTTCACGACATCGTACATCCTTGCATTACCCAGCCCTTCTGCGATAACGACTGGACCTGAGACCTTTATTATCTTTCCCATTTACTCACCTTTTTTAGACAATATATTAATGCCGACCGCTTTTTCAACAGTTCTCCTAAGCTTTTCAATTCCAAACCCTGTGATCCCTTTCTTGTCTGGAATCTCAATGATGATGGGCATTTCTATGCCTGAGATTTGCTCATCCAGATTTTTGGCAAAACCTTCTGAGATGAATATGATACCAAAATTCTCATCACATGCTTTACTCAGCATGCTTGAAGCCTCCTCAACATCTTTGGCCCCATAGGTCACTACCCCTAACGCCTTGAAACATAAGATTTCATCCTTATCGCCTATGATGCCTATTTTATACATACATCTCACGGACCATCTTTTTTATCTGTTCACTTGGAATTTCATTCAATTTTCCAATCAGTATCATCCTGATAAGTTTTACCTCGTTTTCATTTGCGATGATATATCCCGCTAGGGGCTCCAGACCGAATGTTATATATTTGGCTTTTTTCAGATGTTCTGTTATAACGTCGTCAAACAATTTTTCGAGCCAAAGCAAAGACCCCTCTTTTTCATAGTGCTTAGCCCCATCAGCTATGATCTCGCCATATTCTGATTTGCAGAGCTCGCTTATCATGGCATCCAAGGATCCATCATAAATCTTAAGCAGAACATCTTTGGGTAAACTGCCCCGTTCTAAAAGGGCATATCCCAAGAATTTTTTGCTCTTACCGAGCTTCTTCGACCTGATCAACATTTTTATATTAGCCAAATCAATATGCATCTGTAGCAGTTTTAGCAAAAATTCGCTCTTCGAAGCAAACTCAAACATCAGATTAAACATTTCGGTATCTAAACCTGCATCAATTATCTGTGGATCTTTTGAAATGTTAAACTCATCCAGCACCCTTTCGACCGCTCTTGCATAGCCTTCTGGTAATTTCTTTGAAATCTCAGAAATGTCTTCTTTCATCAGCTCAGGAACTACGTCTGCGATTGCTCCGAGATCGATCAGCGCTGCCCCCTGATCACTCAATTTGGATTTGAGCAATACCTTTAGATTATGGAAATCGTACTTGAGCGTGAATAGGTCGATAAGTTTTGGATCAGGATAGAAGCTCTTGGTAATCGCATATTTTCTTTTTAGCTCCTTGTATAAAGTCTCCTCAAACTCCTCGGCACTTTTGACCCCTGCAATCCTGTCTCCATATTCTGTTTCGCTCAATATATGTAAAACGGCCTCTGCATCTTCAGCGTCGATCATCTTCTCTATCTTGTCTCTATCGAGGAGCTTCGTTTCTAATGCCCTGACTCTTCCTACTGAGTATGCATATTTGTTGACCGCTTTGGCTTCCATACATTTTCACCGAAATAGTATTCTCGCTATTTCTGACTCCATCAAATCTCTTTGCGTTTTTATGAGAACCTCAAAGGAGTTGTTGAACTCAATCTTCCCTTTTCTGAGCACAAAACCGCCAGACATATCTCTGGTATCGTTGGATAACGTTAATTTCACTTTTTTACCTTTCAGGGCTAATTCTTTTTCAACATCTTTGAGAAATTTATTGCTCACTCTTTTTTTATCATTTGGGGAAAGAATCACCTCAACATCCCCCTCTGGTATGTCCACTGAGCGAAACATCTCTTTTACAATCGCTAGGTATTCTCCATCATCTAGTCCACTTAGCCTATTCACTGCCTCCAAAAATGCCTCCTCCGTCATGTCGTGCCTTGCCACTAGTAGGCTCTTTCTCGCCTCCAGCCTAGCTAATGCAAGGATTCTTTTCTTTTTCACTTCCGCTTCTGATTTGGCTTTTTCTTTGGACTCCTTTCTGATTTGCTTAGCTTTATCCTCAGCCTCATCAACTATTGGTTTGACTTTTTTTTCAGCCTCTTCTATTATTTTTTTGGCTCTCTCATTCGCATCAGCGAGGATCTTCTGTTTTATCTCTTCGATGCCCACAGCCTATAACACCCCATTGAGCAGTAGAATCGAAGCTAACAAGCCAAAAACTGCGAATGTTTCCACCATGGCGGCAAATATGATCGCTTTTCCAACTTCTTCTGGTCTCTTTGCGATCAAGCTAACACCAGCAGCTGCAACCATTCCTTGTGCTGGCGCCGAAAGACCACCTGCTATTGCTACTGGTAAACACGCAAAAAGTATAGCTAACCCTTGCTCGGCTCCAACCGGTTGCAATCCCGAGAGCAGTCCAGTGCCCATTATCACAATGAAGCCCGTTAATAAACCGTATATGCCCTGCGTTCCTGGAAGTGCTTGCAGGAGCAGAATCATGCCAAATTTTTCTGGGGACTCCGTTGCCACACCAGCGCCTGCCTGTCCTACTATGCGTGTTCCTATTGCTGAGCCAGTCCCAGGCAGAGCTACTGCCAAGGCGGCACCAAATGTCGCTAAAGCTAAACCCAATCCTATCTCTACCATTCTTTATACCTCCTCTATTTCGACATATTTCGTACTAATTCTAAAGGGTGAAAACCTTTTTCCACCACCTTTATAAAACTTGCTGAAAAACTCCACGTAGTTCAACCTACAAGTATGAATAAATGCGCCTAGTGTGCTTACGAGCAAATTAAAAGCATGACCGACTATGAGCACCATCGCTGCAATAAGGATGCCGATAAGGGGTATACCCCTTGTCATTAATGCCATGCTGTTGAAGACCATGGCGATCACCCCTGTAGCTAATCCAAGTGCCATGAGCCTTGAGTATGACAGTACATCGCCAAGATACCCAACCATCCCATAGAGGCTTGCAAGCCCAAAAACTATTTTTTTCACCACCCCTTTTTGAGACCTACCCTGCGTTAGAACGAGGGTCATTGCACCTAATCCAGCCACTCCATAGGGTATTTTGCCGAGGGATACGACATTCATCTCTGCTACAATTATGAGCACCACTCCACCTAAGAGAATGAACCATGTAAGTTGGTCAAAGACTGCATCTTTGATGTCACCCCTTCGTATGCTATTATACATCTTCGCCCCTATGCCGACGAAGATATGGGTTATCCCCAGAATTAGAGCGAATATCAGCATCGTCATCGGATCGTCTATAGGGTTTACCCATAGTACTGGCATTTTCAATAGATCTCCAAACCAACTTCCACCCAATACTCCGAAGAAGACGCTAGAAACCCCGCAGATTGCCAACAATCTCAGAAATTTTTTACCTGTGGGTCCCATGACATATTTTTTCATCATTAGTATTGATATTATTGAGAGCATGATCCCGTAGCCCACATCAGACAGGCATACACCAAAGAATACGATGAAAAAAGCTGTCACGATTGGTGTGGGATCTATCTCGCTGTATTTTGGCAGACTATACATCTCTACGACGGCCTCAAATGGATCTGCTAGGGTTGTATTTTCTAGAGCGATTGGGGGGTTTTCACCATCTTCAGGATCTCTCGTAAATATCTCTACGGTATTTGATACGCTTTTCAGCAGGTTTCTTAAGGTATCTACGTTTTTATCCTTGATCCACCCCTCTATCAGGAATGATGTCTCAGTTTTTGCAAAGTTCTTTATTATCTCTTCTCGCTCTCTATCGATATGGATATGGTCATACCGTGCCAAAAGACCAGGCCTATACTTGAGTAGGTCTGAGATCTCAGCTTGGATGTCTCCTTTTTCTTTCTCGATAATCGACAGCTCCTCATTTATTCTTGCTTGGACCTCTGAAGGCGTTCCAGTTAGTTCTGGAAATGTCAACATAGCAAAATCATATTTTCTCATCGTTTGAGTGACCTCATACTCTTTGTCTTTCATATAAATTGCAAGGATGCAGCACTCCTCTTCATTTTCAGACACAGCTTTGAGGTATGTTTCAGGTGCCAATTCTGTGAGGTCCTTCTTCATTTCATCAAAAGCATTTACGATCCCAAGCACTATGTTTGTCTTTTCAGTTCCAGCTATCTCTTCCAAGGGAATGTCTAAGCCTGTCCAACCTGAAAGCTGGTCTAATGTACTCAAAAGCTTATTTTTCTCATTTTTCAGCTCATTTAGCCTGCTTTCTAAGTTATTACACCGATCGCATATTTTTTTATAGTCAGAAAAATCGCCAGCTCTCTCAAATTCTGTCCTTTTCATGGGCGTCTTTGAGCTAAAAAAACCATCGATGAAGCCCTTACCAGTTTCTTCAAAATTGGAAAGGAAATCTATTGTATGGTCTAGCTCCGAGAGTTTTTGGTCCAACTCTCGAAGTTCTGGTTCCCCCACCTCTTTTAACAGTAATCTCCAGTCAGTATTGACCAGTCTTTCACGTAGGTCAGTGACCTCTATGAGCCCAACTTTTTGTAGCTCGCTGACGATCTTTTCTTTATGGGATTCATGTGAAATGATGTAGACCCTTTTGATATCTGCTACTGGCATCAGCTTACCGTCCTGCTGACGATTAGATTGACCGCTTTATCCATGTTTTCTTGGGCAACATGCTTTATGGCTTTGATATCCTTTTCATTATCCTTATTTATGGCAAGGGATTCCACTTTTGCCTCCTCATCTGCCTTATTAATTATGGAAATGTACTCTTTCCTAGCATCGCCTTCTGCTTTTTCAAGAATTTTACTGGCTTTGAGGCTGGCATTTGACAAGATGCTCTCTGCCTCAAGTTGAGCATGTTTTATAATTTCATCCGCCTTTATCTCAGATGCCCTTATTTCTTGTATTATCTTGATGGCCATATTCCTTCCCAGTCAATAAAACAGTTTAGGACTTAAAACTTTTTATCACCTCTTGAAATTTGACTATATCACTCACTCACAATCATAAAAAGACATAAAGAATAAGTGGTCATATGTCTCAATAGAAGACGGTTCCAATGGCAGACAAACTTAAGGTAGGGGACTATATGACCCAGGATGTCATTACAGTATCTCCAGAAGACACTATTACAGAAGTCATAGATCTCATTCATAAAACAGACCATGATGGCTTCCCAGTAGTCAAAAACGGCAAAGTAGAGGGGTATATAGCTTCGATGGACATTCTATCTTCGTGTCAGACCGATCAAGTATCAAAGGTCATGTCAAAAGATCTCGTGGTAGCACATCCAGACATGTATCTAACAGATGCAGCAAGAGTGATGTTCAGAAATGGAGTTTCAAAGTTGATGGTGGTCAACGATGATGGGTACTTGGAAGGCATTCTTTCTAATGCGGATGTCATACGTTCCCAGATAGAGAGGGCGGACCCTCAAAAAGTGTGGAAGCTCAAAAAGACATTAGAAATTATTCACGACATAAAGGTAAGCGTGAAACACGATAAGGTTCCCATCGATCAACTTGTTCCAACGCAGCCAAAAATACATTTGGATGAACTGGAGGGTAGGACCTACGAACTAAAAAGAGGTCTGACAGAACCCATAGTAGTTATCAAAAAACCAAATAAAATGCTGCTTGTGGATGGACACCACAGGGTCATCGCGGCAAAAAGACTTGGTATAGAAACGATGGATGCATATATAATTGTAATGGAAAAGAATGTGCCCCTTGGAATGGAGAAAACCGCCAAAGATGCTGGTCTCCTTTCTTTGGATGATGTCAAAATATTGAATTATTGATTGAAGAGCCAAGCTTTTTATATCCTTTTTTCAATATCTTAGCATGATGCGTACCCTCATAATCTGTATTGATAGGGATGATGACATAGGGAATAAAGTTGGAATTAAGGGCCCAGTTGTGGGTAGAGCTGATAATCTTGATGCTGCAACTAAGTTAGCATTGAATGACCCAGAGGATTCTGATACCAACACGATCTTTGGTGCAATCCAGATCTATGATAAACTCAAAGCAGAGGGGGTTGATGTGGAGGTAGTATCCATTTGCGGTGATCAGGATGTTGGAGTTAAGTCGGATACGTTCATAGCGGACCAACTTGATGACCTCTCAAAGAAATATGGCGTAAAAAATGCAATCGTCGTGACGGATGGAGCCGAGGACGAATTTGTACTTCCACTCATTGAATCCCGGTTCAGGGTTGATTCGGTGCGTAGAGTTGTAGTCAAACAGAGCCAGAATCTGGAGAGCATTTATTACATCATCAAGGAGTTGTTCAGCGATCCTAAGATATCCAGACCATTTTTCATACCTATTGGGCTGGCTTGCCTTATCTATGCCATTTCGGTGTTTGCAGGGTATCCTCAAGGAGCTATCATAGCCATCATGGCTTTTGTCGGCGTTTATATGCTATTTAGAGGTTTTGGGCTGGAGGATATAATCGAGGATTTCACAGAAAACTTGAAACGGTCCTTCTATGGGGGAAGAATTTCGTTTGTTACATACGTAGCTGCAGCGATCTTTGTTTTCATAGGCATCACTCAAGGACTGGCCAGATGTTGGGAGCTTGAATCGCAGGGAGTGTTGCTCGTCGTAATTTTCATCAATGCTTCAGTCTGGTGGTTTATAGCCAGCGGGCTTCTCTCTTGGGTGGGAAGGATAATCGATTCATATCTAAGCAAAGAACGAGTCGGGAGATATTGGGTTCTACCATTTTTCCTATCAGCGGCAGGTGTGACTCTTTGGGGGGGATCTGCCTGTGCCATATTACTCAGCCAGGGATTTCGATCTGCTGCACTTCAATACCTTATGATCTCTATCGTTGGTGCAGTGATCATAGCCTTCATCGGGGTGGGAATATCTGCATACATAAGGATGTTGGAAAGCAGACCATCTTCAAGCTAGTTTTTGATCTCATATACTACTGTGGCGAGCATTTTAAGGCTATTCCAAAAAATTTATGGGATTATGTAAAATAAAGAGATATTATACTCTGATCTGATCATCCTTGAAGGTATCTGACCTAATAGAACGAACGTAACATTGCCCAAGAGCGAATTGAACAGATAGAAGCGCCTCTTAAACTTCTCTATTGACCCCTCGCCCTTTCTGTTTTCCGTATAATTCTTGCACTCTCTGCATAGAGTCCACATCTTCCACTGATTTATCGCTTCTTATGCTGATCAGTCTTGGGAACCTAAGAGCAAAACCTGATTCGTAATTCTGGCTTTTCTGAATCTCCTCATAGGCTATTTCAAACACAATTTCTGGTTTGATATCGATTTCTTTTCCGATTTCTGATATTATGAGCTCCTTAAAAAGCTCGGTTAGTTCTGCTAGTTTTTCATCGGTAATTCCAGTTCCGACCCTCCCTATGCCCAGAAGCTCATTTGTATTCTCATCCCTACAAGCCAACGCATATGAGCCTATGTAGTTCGCCCTTCTGCCCTCGCCCCATCCGGCTCCTATTACAGCTAGGTCTAACGTCTCCATTACTGGTTTTATTTTCAACCAATTTTTTCCTCTCTTGCCGGGAGTGTATGTTGATTTGGGGTTTTTGATCATCACACCCTCGTGTCCAGCAGACAGCGCCTCTTGGTAAATGCTATCGATGACCGCAAGGTCACTTGTGATGATCTGCGGTGCTACGATGATCTTTGATGAGTGTTTAGTTTTTATGCTACCATCGAGGACTTTGCGCCTTTCACTCAAGGTAAAATCTATCAAACTCTGTCCATCGTACAAAATATCAAATAAACTCAGTAGAAATGGGATTTCCTTTGCCATTTGCTCCACGTCATATTTTCTTCTAAATCTCCTCAAAATATCTTGAAAAGGTCTTGGTTTACCATCTTTGCCTATTGCGATCACTTCCCCATCGAGAATGGCTCTTTTAAAGGTCACATCTTTTTTGATCAAATTCACAATGTCTGGTAGGGATTTGGTGACGTTTTCCAATTTCCTGGAGTATAGCTGTACTTCATCATCCATTTTATGAATCTGCATACGTGCACCATCGTATTTCCATTCTATGGCAGCTTCACCCATTTCTTCTATTGCCGCCTCTTTGCTCTCGGCCACTTGCGCCAACATCATCTTGACTGGCCGACCAGGTTTTATATCTAAGCACTCCAGCCCTTCCACTCCTTCTTTTGCGGTCACGGCAACCAGTCCGAAATCGTTTGTCAGCATATACCCTCTCTCCACTAAGTTAACAGGAATGCCAAACGCATTTGCAATTGCATCCCGAACTGTGCCTTCCCCTACCCCTATGCGTAACTCCTCCAACACCAATCTGGCTATATATCGTGCCTCCTTTGGTTTTGCAGAAATAAACAGTTCTGCTAGTATCCTAACTTTTCTTTTCTGAGACCTTTTGCCATCGAGTTGAGCAATGCTCTTGAAATTTAGGTAAACCTGCTTTACTGTCAACTCATCGGAGAAAAGTGGTTGCTGCACTCTTCTTGCACATAGGTCCTCGCAGGCCATGCCAACATCACCCCTCTGTCTGACGACCCCTTTGATCTGCCCCCTCTTAGTGCCTGTTGCCATGGCTATGGCATCGTAGAGGAGACTGGGGCCCATGCCAAGCTCTTCTGCACTCCAAGCCGGGAAGATGCGGCCCATGATGAAACGGGGCACGATCTTTAGCTCATCCGTATCCTGCAAAAGTTGGGAAACTACTTTAGTTATCTCCAGATTGCTCGTAATGCCCTCAAGCTTCTCGCATATCTCAGCGAACTCGATAAATTTCATGATGACAAACAATTAGGTCTCTAAGGGTATTATTCTTGCGATAATCAAGGGCATCATTACATTATGATTTTTTGTGGAAAAGTTGAAAGAAATCCTAGATAAATTCGCAGATAATATTGGATCATTACAGGATTTCGAATCGAAAAGAAGGTGTCAGAAAAATTTGAGGGATATGGGGAGTAGCGAGCAATCCAGATGCCAGTGATTTTGAACCAACGACTAGAAATTTATCAAATATATTAAGGAGGTATTATCAGTAATAAACAAGAGTCAGACTATCATTATTTCCATCATGATTTCTGGAATCAGGATAGGGAAGAGTTACTTGATCTTAGGGAAAGGCTAGAAATTAAAAATTATACAATTGACGTTGAAATTTGAAAAGTTCTTGATGTTATTTTAAATCGACGAAGCCATTAAAGACTTGGTCCAAACCACCAACCAGAGACCGATGGGAATTTCTTCTTTAATTTAAATGTTATGCTTTACCTCAGCCCAAAATGCCCATATCTGACCAAGGACAAGCCGCTATGCAATTGGAACAAGACGTGCGGTTCGTTTTCCAAAAGATATAGCATTTTGCAACGTCAACAGGCCATCTCAATAGACCTTCCCTGTTAGAAACCGAGGTCGTTTCAGTGGTGCGCTCTCCGAACTTGATAGCCCCTACAGGGCAGCTTTTGGCGCAGAGGACACACGACTCGCAGAATCTTTGTACCCTAAATTCAATCGGCTTGTCAGGCTTCAAAGGCAAGTCGGTTAACACCTTACATAGCCTAACTCGTGACCCGAACTCAGGAGTTATTAGTAGACCACTTCTCCCAAGTTCCCCCAGACCGGCGTCAATGGCAATGGGAATGCTCTGTGCCGTGTCGTTGCCGCAGGGTATGGCCGGATACCCCATTGAACGTATGTATCTAGCAAGTGAGGGCGCCACCTCAGCCATATTGGAGTATCCGAGAGCTGTTGCTGCGGAGGCTTCATAGCCAGGAGACTTTTCGATTCCTTCACGGTCCATTTCGACCGCTATTGCTATCGCGTATTTATAGGGGATGTCGAGTTCACCAGAGGCACCAGACAAACTATCGAAGTATTTGGAATAAACCCAGCGTTGGTCGAGTTCACATATTCCGACAAGGTCTGCTCCGTAAAATTTCGCCACCTTCTTGATCCTCTCGGACATCTCGGCTGGATCTGAAACAGGGAATTTCTGTTCACCTACGGGCTCTTCCCAGTCGTATAGCCCGCCGTAACCCATCTGATGTCCCTGATACCCGGGATAATTAGGAGCATCGCTACCAGCCTTATCGTCCATATATATGGCACCGGCACTGAGGGCGTTTCCTTCCAACATCACCAGTTTATCAACCTCTATTACTGGAGCAGCCGCACGTCTCTTTATGTATTCCTCGTCCCACACAGATCTGCTAAACACTTCATTCTTCTGATCAAATTGCTCAATTGTTCCTACCACAAAATCCTCATAGGTGGGTCTATCGACCTTATTGACGTAAGTGGGTCTGCCCTCAACCTCCCTTATTGCTGTCGGTGTCGGTTGATGTTCTAAATCAATGTGGGCTCTCAAGGCACCCAATGTACTGAAAGTCCCGTCACAGTATGGGCAGGCGGATTTGCTTATTTCTACTTCTTTTACTGCTTCTGTTTCTTTTATTACCTCTACAGGTACCTCTACTTCCTTTATTACCTCTACTTCTTTTATTACTTCTACTTCCTTAGGAGGCAATAAGAGAGATATCCCTCCAGATCCGACTGCTACTCCAGCCACGAACCCGCCTGTACCTGCAAGGAGCTCCCTTCTCGTTAACTTTTTAAATTTTTCTTCTTTCTGTTCCTCTGACATGATATCCCTCTATCATATGAATAAAGCATACTTAATTAAATGAGAAGATATATGAGTAGTTATCTATATATAAGCCTTTGTCCATATTTGATTGCAACATGAGTGAAGAAAGATTTCTGAAATGTATAGCAGACAATAACAGGAGAAAAATCCTATGGTGCCTGGGTAATAGTGAAATGTGCGTTAACGACATAATAGAACAAACGAATCTGGAACAGACACTTGTTTCATTTCATCTCAAGGCACTCAGGAAATGCGGATTGGTAAAAAGCAGGCGGGACGGAAAGAAAATAATTTACAAAGTCACTCATAAGGGTGTAATAAACGCTTTAAAATTTATTAAAGAGGTATCTTCAGACGTCAAGGAATTGAGTTTGTGTGGCGAATGTGAACTGCCAAAACTAAAAAATTCCATTAAAAAGGAATCCATATCTTTGAGAGATGCCTAAAATCTGGGGATTTGGATCGTTTTCAGTAGGATCATGCTTTACATACCCGTAGTAGTTTGTCTATTATTTAGTAGACCTAAACCAAATAGATTTTAGAAAAATAAAAAAAATAGGGGCTAAGTAACACAACAAAACATTTATGGGAGCGATGATTCATATGATCTATGTCATTGCATTAGTATTTTTATTTGGCACCGTATAGAACATTGTGCAAATACAGAGGAGTAACTAAAGTGAAGAATAAAATCTGTCTGGCATCTCTGCCCATCCTTGCGACGGTTCCGGTGCCTGTCCAAGTTGGGGCTGTAAAGAATTACACGCTTACCGCTTCAGCAGAAAAGAAAGAGGAGCGAATAATAGTTTCCGGAAAAACAAATCTGCCAGATGGTTGTGTTTTAGGCGTGTTTATCGAAAGACCCTATTGGAGAAAGGGATTGCTTGTTCCATTAGACCCACATGAAGCAGAAAGGAATCTTATCGAAAGACCCATTTATTGGAGAAAGGAAGATGACACCACTTATACAGGGCATATGGCTTTTGGAGAGGCAACGGTTGAAAAGGGAAGCTATGAAGTCAGTTTAACGCCTGATGATGTGGGATGGTATGATAATGCCATAATGCTTATCGAG
>JAQURP010000013.1:0-7901 GCA_028715545.1 Methanocellales archaeon
ACTCCGCAGATACGTTGGGTTATTCTGGATGCATCTCTCGGATCACGACCCTTAAGAATTTGTTCCAATCCCCTGTACATTGTTCCAGAGCTGTGTGCATTAGTGATCACGCCATCGCTGACCTCTGCTGTTAGTCTCAAGTGCCCTTCAATCCGTGTCAATGGATCGACTACTACTATTGTCATCGCTTACTCATCCTCCTTCATGGCAATTCTGCGCACTGCATGTGCTCCAACGCCTATTGCTGTTGCCCCTATGGCAACCTTAGCTATGGTATCTATGTCCACGCCCACGAGCTTTGACATCATTTCCATTCCTACATAGAATGGCGATGTCCCGTCTGGGAATACCGGCTCCGCACAACCGATACACGGTGAACCAGCTTGAGTACACATATTCACTCCAGCGTTCCAAAGTCGGGTTGCACAGTCTGCACGTGTTATCGGTGCCTTGCATCCGAGTTTCCATAGACAATGACCTTCGGCAAATTCAGTGTCTAATTGACCGAGGTCATAGAAACCACGTCTGGGACAGTTCTCATGTATGGTGTGGTCTGGTGAGAAGAACACTGTTGGTCTATTGTATCTATCCAATTCGATTAGCCCTCCCTTACCGATTATGATCGACGCCAACGTCAATGTCAACCAATCTGGATGTGCTGGACAGCATGGAATGTTCACCACCGGTAGACCTGCTTTTGATACATAGTTAGCTCCAAGAAATCCGCCTTTCGCCGTTTGTAAGAATTGCGCTCCCATGCTGCCAGTTACAGAGCCTTTTGCTGCTGGAATGCCGCCATATGTTGCACACATTCCTATGGCTACAACGTATGATGCTTGTTTGGCGCATCTTTCGACCATTTCCTTAAAGGGATGTCCACCTACTGTGGTGTACATGCCAGAACCCTCTGGTCCGTCTGCTATCGCGCCCTCTATGACCAATACGTCCAATGGCTTTGTACCATTCATGTATTCCTCAAGGGCCAACTCTGAGTTCAGCTCTGAAGTGCCTACCAATCTACCATCCACAAAAACGCCTTGTTGCATCATCAGGGTTTCATGGTATCCCACGTGTACACCCAGCTTTGTAATTGCCTGTATGACATCTGGATATGCAGCGTTGAGGAACGACTCGGAACAACCGCAACAGTCTGCGCCCTCCAACCAAACTATATTTGTCTTTGAAAGTTCTAGAGCTCTGACGATGTCTGCTTTATAGGACCCTATAAAAGCGGCTGTACCCATGGCCGCAGCAACTTTGAGGAAAGTTCTTCTATCTAATTTTGTTATATCTAAGCTTTTGAAGTTCACACTATACCCCCTGAAATAGCTAAACCTGTTTTTTATCTCTTATTATTAATGTTATGGTACTCGATATAAAATTAATCACTAACATGGGATGGCAGAGTAATAGATTGGCGAAAAGGTGAAGTTTATCGTTCAGGTCCTCTTTATGACTCGCATTCTTCAAGTGGCATGCGGTGTAACCTTTTGTTCCAGTATTCCCAAGAATTCAAACATCATAAAGAACCTTTTTTATTGAGCTTATCGTGTATTATTGAGCGATTGAGCGTATAGAGCGTATATATAGGGCGTATATCTTCATTCAAAAAAAGAAAACTTATTCGACCATAAGCCTTATACTTCAAAAAGCAGCAAAGGAAATTTACCGGAATGAAGCAATGTAAGAGCTTTCTATGGAATTGATACGTGTAGGCTGGGATGCGTTAGAATTAATAATCCAAATCGACCAAGAAACCATATTTTAAATCTATAGGGTTCACAAAAAGAGGCTTGAGATTAAAAAATAAAATGTGAGTGTGTCAATGGATATTGAAGGGTGTGTTAATGGATCTTGAAGGTTATGCTAAGCGCGCTCTGCGTAGGAGCGAAGACCAAGACATTATCCTGCGCAAATTAAAAGAGCGCATTATCGAGGTCAAGGATATATCTGAAGACAAAGCCCATATCCTTGCTAAAGCTGTTCTGGAAGAGGCAAATGCAACATTGCATCCTGATAGCGATATCACCTCCTTTTCAGCCTCCGGCGTTACGATGGGGGATTTCGGCATTGGTTCACGTGGCCATGGAGATTTTTACGCTCATCAAAAAATTGCTGAGGTAATCGGAGATACAGGTGCTTTTATAGACTCAAGTCAAATGGATGATTCGGGTGTCGTTTCCTTCGACGGTAACTATGTTGTACTTACTGTTGACGGAATGCACTCTCGCTTAAGTGATTTCCCGTTTCTGGCAGGATTTCATGTCACAAGGGCGGCATTACGCGACATATATGTTATGGGTGCCCGCCCTATTATGCTTTTTTCTGACATTCATTTGGCGGATGATGGGGATGTTGCCAAGATATTCGATTATACTGCCGGCATTGCTACTGTATCAGAACTCGTTGGCGTTCCACTGGTTACGGGAAGCACACTCCGCATTGGGGGGGATATGGTTATTGGCGATAGAATGACCGGGTGTGTTGGCGCAGTTGGCATCGCATCTGTGTTAACTGCTCGGAAAAGTGCACTACCCGGAGATATGATCCTGATGACCGAGGGGGCTGGTGGTGGAACGATAGCTACAACTGCACTTTATTTTAGGAGATCAAACGTCGTTATGGAAACCATAAATACGATATTTTTGGATGCATGTAAGTTATTGTTCGATAATGAGACAATCGCCAAGATACATGCGATGACTGATATCACCAATGGTGGTATTAGGGGCGATGCAACCGAGATCTCGAAGACAGCGGGGGTAAAACTTGTTTTTATTGAGGAGAAAATTCGCTCGTTAGTCAATAAAACCGTGCTCAGAATGTTGGATGAGTTAGAAATCGATTATCTAGGCGTTTCATTGGATGCTCTTTTGATCATTGCGCCTAAAAAAGTAGCAGAAGCAGTATTGGAAGTGTTGCGCAAGCACAACATTTCGGTAGAGATTGTAGGGCACATTGAAGAGGGATCGGGCGTCGCGCTTATCCAAAACGGAGAACTCCATGAATTAACTCCAAAGTTCCGAGAATCGGCTTATACTCCCCTTAAGAAGGTTGTAGGCGAATTTCCTAGTGTCAAGCTTTCCCAGATGCAAAGAAAAGTAGATGAGGCAGCTGAGCGGGCAAAGGAAAAGAAGCAGAATGTACTGGAATTCATTTTAGGTAAAAAACCTTAAATCCAAAGTGGGACTATAATGTTTGATGATTGGGTCACAAGAGTTGTTACTGATATTCGTACTGATTTTGTTGTTATTCGGTGCGAATAAGCTGCCAGAATTAGCTAGCTCTATGGGTAAAGCCCTAGGTGAATTCAAGAAGGCACAGAGAGAAGTAGAATACGAACTTAGCTTTGAGTACAAAAAGAAAGCTGCTGATAAAGAGAAATTGGGCCGGATACAGAGCATGGTGAAAGAGCTGGGCATAGACACTGAAGGCAAGACAGAAGATGAATTGCTGGAGGCTATTCAGGAAACGCTCAGTAAAAAAGTTAAGGAGCAGAACGAAGTTAAGGAGCAGAACGTTTAATATCTATCATCGATATACGACATTGGGTGATAAAAAATGATTGGAGGAATAGGGCCTAACGAACTCTTAATCATCTTTGCAGTCATAGTCTTGCTCTTTGGAGCGACGAAGTTACCAGAGCTAGCAAAATCTATGGGCAAGTCAATGGGAGAGTTCAAGAAGGCACAAAAAGAAGCAGAACTTGAGCTGAAGCAGTTTGAGCGATCTCTGGAAAGCACCACTGCAGATGAAAAGGAAAGCAAGATAAAGAAGAGGGCAAAAGAGCTGGGCATAGACACTGAAGGCAAGACAGAAGATGAATTGCTGGATGCCATTCAGGACATGCTGGGCAAGCAAACCAAGGAACAGGAAGCTTGAGTTTTACTTAGACCCAAGACTTTGGTGACAAAAATGGCCCCTATAGGAACAACTGAGATTCTAGTCATCTTTGCAGTCATAGTCTTGCTCTTTGGAGCGACGAAGTTACCAGAGCTAGCAAAATCTATGGGCAAGTCAATGGGAGAGTTCAAGAAGGCACAAAAAGAAGCAGAACTTGAGCTGAAGCAGTTTGAGCGATCTCTGGAAAGCACCACTGCAGATGAAAAGAAAATCAAGATAAAGAAGACTGCAAAAGATCTTGGAATAGACACTGAAGGCAAGACAGAAGATGAATTGCTGGATGCCATTCAGGAAACGCTGAGCAAGAGAGAAGAAGTAAATTAATTTCGAAAAGCGGGGTGGGGTAGTCAGGAGATCCCGACGGGCTCATAGCCACCTTTTAATAAAAGGTTGTTTTTGACGCAGAAACGCCTTCATTCTGTGAATCAGAAGATAAGGTAAGGCAAATAAAAGTGCTACACTCACAAAAGTCGATAGCAACTATAAAAATTATAGTTAAAAAAGATAAAAAAACCTCTAAATAAGGTGATTGGTGAGAGACCCGTAGGTCGGTGGTTCAAATCCACTCCCCGCTATGATCTATAAAATAAAAAAAAGAAGAATAAAAAGAACGTTTATTCTACTTTGATTGGAGTCTTCCCAGCCTCAAGCTTGGCTCGCTTGAGAGTTATGTCCAGAACACCATTCTTGTAACTGGCTTTTGCACTATCTGTGTCCACGCTTACGGGTAGATCGACATGCTCGGAGTATTCCACACTTTCTGTCTTGGCTCTAATGTACAGCGAAGTCTCAGTTGCATCTAGTTTGATATCCTCTTTATCAACTCCAGGCATCTCTGCAACCACATGAACTTCATCTTCTGATTCAAATACATCGATGAGTGGCTTTCTCTCCCCTATTTCGAAACCATGGCTCGATGGATGTATGTTTCCGAACTCTTGGATTTCGGGTTCCTCACCAGGTCGTTGAGTTAGCGAGAATCCGTAGATAACTGGTCTGCTCTTTATCTCATCCATATTTGTGGTATCCATTTTTATGGATTCAAAGATTCGCTCTATTATCTCGTCCCAATCTCCGAATATGTCATGTTCCCATGGTTTTCTCTCTCTTTTTTTCATCTTTAAATACACCTCACGCATATGCATGTTTGGTAAAATCTTCAGCCATATCCTCAAACTTTTCGAAGGTCGCTCTTGACGTTGATGGTTTTACCTTTTTCATCGCGGCATTAAAGTGCTCCTTTTTTATCACGATGTTTTTTGCACCCTCTTTTAAGTGTTCTTGTTCCACTCCTGATTGAATAAATTCTCGTAGGGCAAGCATTATTGCCTCCCTACATATTGCCTCGATGTCTGCGCCCACATATCCACTTGTGTTTTTCGCCAGCTCTTTTATGTCAACATCCTCTCCTTTAGGCTTACCCTCTAAGTGTATGCTGAAAATTTTCTCCCTGCCCGCTTCATCAGGGGGTTCGACATAGATCAATCGGTCGATCCTACCTGGGCGTAGAAGTGCTTGATCGATCATATCTGGTCTGTTGGTTGCAGCCAAAACGACAACCTCTTTTAGATCTTCTAATCCGTCCAATTCAGTGAGTATCTGACTGACAACCCTTTCTGTCACTCTCGAGTCTGAATTCATACCTCTTGTAGGGGCGATTGAATCTATCTCGTCTAAGAATATTATCGTTGGAGCAGCTTGTCTTGCTTTTCTGAAGATTTCTCGGACGCCCTTCTCTGACTCACCGACCCACTTCGAAAGTAACTCTGGGCCTTTGATGGAGATGAAGTTTGCATTGCTCTCGGTGGCAACCGCCTTTGCGAGCATCGTCTTGCCGGTTCCGGGCGGACCAAACAACAATATGCCTTTTGGAGGCTCTGTGTGAAGAATATCGAACACCTCTGGATAACTGAGGGGCCATACCACCACTTCTATCAGCTCTTGTTTAGCCTTCTCTAGACCACCGATATCCTTCCATTCTACCTTGGGGATTTCTATGAAAACCTCTCTCATCGCCGATGGCTCAATGTTTTTCAGAGAGTCGCTAAAGCCCTCTTTAGTGACGACTAATTTTTCAATGACCTCGGGAGGGATCTCTTTTTCAATGTCTATTTCTGGCAAGATTTTACGTATGGCATGCATAGCAGCCTCCTTACACAGTGCTGCTAGGTCTGCCCCTACGAAACCATAGGTTATGTTTGCCAGTTCTTTTAGGTCAACGTCCTCTGAAAGGGGCATACCTCTTGTATGGACTTGTAGAACTTCGTAACGTCCGTTACGGTCGGGAATTCCAATTTCTATCTCTCTATCGAATCTCCCCCCTCTTCGCAAAGCCGGATCAAGCGCATTTGGTCGGTTGGTAGCACCGATTACGATCACCTCTCCTCTTGCTTTCAGTCCATCCATGAGTGCTAGGAGTTGTGCAACGACTCGACGTTCAACCTCGCCGGTTACTTCCTCTCTTTTTGGGGCAATTGCATCCAGTTCATCAAGAAAGATTATCGATGGAGCACTCTTTTCAGCCTCATCGAAAATGTCTCGGAGTTGTTTTTCGCTCTCACCATAGAATTTGCTCATGATCTCTGGACCACTGATGGGTATGAAGTTCGCATCCGTCTCGCCGGCAACAGCTTTTGCAATCATCGTTTTACCGGTTCCCGGTGGTCCATAAAGCAGCACTCCTTTGGGTGGGTCGATGCCCAATTTCTGAAATATCTCTGGGTGTCTGAGTGGAAGCTCTATCATCTCTCTTATAAGGGAAATCTCACGTTTTAGTCCACCGATATCTTCATACGTTATCTGTGGTGCAGTCCCTCTTAGCTCCTCAACCGGCTCTTCTTGTAATACGATTCGTGTAGTTTTTGATGTCACAACGGTTCCAGCAGGCTGCGTTTTTGTTACTATAAATGTGAGGGGGCTACCAAGCATTTCCACCCTTATTTTCTGTCCTTTGATCACAGGACGACCTTCTAATATCCTAAGCAATTGGTATTCGCCCCCAACAATTCTGACAGGCTGTGTGGGTGCGATGTTTATGCGGATCGCTTCTTTTGCATCCACCTTGCGTATTTTAACCTTATCGTCTATGCCAACAGCCGCATTGCCCCTGATGTTGCCATCTATCCTGATAATTTCTTGACCGGCATCCTCGGAATATCCAGGCCAAACTATGGCAGCAGCTGTCTGTTTTCCTTGTATCTCTATAGTATCGCCACTCACGATCCCCAACTTTTTCATGGTTGCCATATCCACTCTGGCAATTCCTCTTCCAGCATCCCTATGATATGCTTCCGCCACTCTTAGCGTTACTTCTTCTGACATCTCTTTCACCTAATACGCCATTCTCTCTCATTCTCACTGATTGCTCTTTTTTCTTTCAAGTTATTAAGACTTCTTTCAATTTGGCTGGCAGGGAGATTCAACTCCTTTGAAAGCATCTCTGCTGTTCTAGCTCCTCCAACCAAAGTCAATAATATCTCTGCTTCTATGGGATCTGATGCGATATTATCGATCATTTCAGAGCATAGGTTCATAATCTCGACGATCCTCGATTGAGCTGATCTTTGTGCAAGCATCAATTCCCTGCGTAATGAGTGCAATCGCTGTAACTCCTCATTATGGTTTAGCAGTGCATTCATCGAACTGTACTCTTGTCTTACTCTTATCTGCTCTTCAGCATCTATCCTGATGGGATTTACTTCCATCCCATATAAGTAGGGTGATAAAGAAACCTCCAGTTGGACATTGCCTGTGATGTAAAAGTATTTACGCCGTTGCTCATTCGAGCATTCAATGAGACCTGCTCTCTCCAGTACGTCCAAATGGCCAAGGATGGCTTTAGGACCTACATTTAGTTGATTTACGATCTCAGAGATGTAATGGGGTCTGTGGGAAAGCAGTTGAAGTATCTTTCTCCTATTTTCGTTGCCCAGTATGTCCAACAGTTTAGCAGAATCCATGGCTATCATTAACTTGAAGTTATTAACCTTAAGTTAGTG
>JAQURP010000013.1:8001-27283 GCA_028715545.1 Methanocellales archaeon
AGATGTAATGGGGTCTGTGGGAAAGCAGTTGAAGTATCTTTCTCCTATTTTCGTTGCCCAGTATGTCCAACAGTTTAGCAGAATCCATGGCTATCATTAACTTGAAGTTATTAACCTTAAGTTAGTGATGATTGTATATAAAGATTTCTATGGAGGGTTCTGTTAACTCTGCGAGGGATGGTTTTAACTGTTAACTATCATGGAGTGGCCAGCATTTTAGATTAATTTAAAACCCTAACGATCCAGCGGATAATTCGGCGTCTCATCTGTGATCAAGACGTCGTGCGGATGACCCTCATAGTACCCTGATGGTGTAATCCTTATAAATCTGGCCTTTTTGTGCATCTCTTCTACGCTCTGTGCGCCAATATAGCCCATAGCTGATCGAAGCCCACCTACCAATTGATAAAGCATTTCTCCGACGGTTCCAGAGTATGGAATTGCACCTTCAACACCCTCTGGCACGAACTTCGTCTTGCTGAGGTATCGGTCCGTGCTCTCTCCGCTGGACATGGCACCAAGTGAGCCCATACCCCTGTATTGCTTGTACCTTCTTCCTTTGATGGTGACCATTCGCCCAGGAGCTTCATCAGTTCCTGCCAACAAATTACCTAACATGAGGGTATCAGCGCCTATTGCGATGGCTTTAGCCACATCGCCCGAATACCTGATCCCCCCATCAGCGATCAATGGTATGTTGTGCTTATGAGTGATATCTGCAACCTCTGCTATAGCTGTTAGTTGTGGAACGCCAACTCCAGCCACCAATCTTGTTATACAAATAGACCCTGGACCAACTCCTACCTTCACTCCATCCACGAAGTCAACCAATTCTTCAGCAGCATCTGCCGTTGCAATGTTGCCCACTACTACGTCTGCATTAACGTTCTTTTTGATTATTCTGGCAGAGTCTACGACGTTCATGTTGTGCGCATGCGCACAGTCTATCATCAGCACATTTGCACCTGCTTTATCCAATACAATCGCCCTCTCGACGTCGAAAGGACCTACTGCTGCTGCCACCATTAGGTGATCATTTTCATCCCTGCTCGCCAGTGGGTATTGCCTTCGCTGAAGAATGTTCTGCATGGTGATTATGCCCTTGAGATTACCCTTTTCATCCACGATAGGAAGCCGCTCCACCTTGTGTTCATACATTTTGTCGAGTGCACATTCTAACGATATGCCCTCGTATGCGGTGATCAGGTCTTTTGTCATCACATCTTTGACTTCTTTCGTTGGATCGGACTCAACGAGAGGAAGAATATCCCTTCTGCTGACTATTCCCACCAATTTTTTATCGACTATGGGGACAGCACCGACCTCATACTCCGTCATTAGACGCCAAACAGCTTTGACAGAATAGTCTGGTGTGACAGTCAGAACATCTCTAACCAGAAGCTCATCAGCTTGTTTTACCTCATTCACCTCATTTATCTGTTTTTCTTTGCTCATATTTCGATGAATTACACCCATACCTCCTTCCCGTGCCATGGCGATTGCCATGTTTGCCTCTGTCACGGTATCCATCGCAGCGCTTACAAGAGGCACGTTAATCAAGACGTTTCTCGATACTCGTGATTTAACATCTGTTTTGTCTGGCTCAACTCGTGACTCATTTGGAAGGAGCAAAACATCATCAAAAGTAATTCCCATGGGGACATCTAATTTCTTCGTGAACATATCCCTTCACCCATATCCTCTTTTGGTTTAATAACAGTCTTTTCCCTAATGAACTTTTGGTTGATAACCTCTTATGAATCTTTAGATATTATATCTCTAATTTTAAGAAATTTCAATGATTTTTTTTAGAATGTGGAAAAGAAGAATAGATAAAATAGCTCATGGATGTAAGAATCTCGATATAATTAAATTAATGTTCTCGCCTTTTGCCGATTTGGGTGAATGCTGTGGATTGGTATGCGAATATGTTAGCTACTGGTCTCCATAATAGAGAAATACCTTGATGAAATCACGCTCTTTATAGAGTCAAATAGTAATTCCTTATATTTTGCAGCATTTATGTCTTCGGATAGGACAGTCTCGAACACCCCTAGTGGGACTTCGACATATGCGTATTCAGGCATCCCGTTCACAGGCCCCCATATGCCAAAAGCTTTATCCAACATATTTCTCATATGGACCTCGATATCCTTGGATTTAGCATATATTCCGATCTTAGTCTTGTCGATAGCAAATACAAGAACAGTTGAAATACTCTCTAGATCTAATAAATAGTCACAAACCTTTGGTAAAGTGCTCATATCCTTTGTATAGCCTATGGTTGTCACAAGGTGGGTCTCTTTTGTCAACTTGTTATCGATGGCTTTTGCTAAATCCGAAAAAGTCTCTGATCGAATAGACGGATGTTCCAACTTCATAAGAAGATTCATATCTATCTTTGGAAGAATTTGATAATATATATCCACATCAAACTTATGCAAGCCTGTTCTGAGGCCCCTTGTCCTTTCCCGGATGGCATATATCAGTAGAGTTGCTAGCTGTTTGTCCATTGTAATATTCAGTCTTTTGAGATATTCTGCCATTATACTGGATGTAGTTCCTGTATCTGCTCTAATGTCCTTTAATTGGGCCTTTATTTCCTTGACGTCACCTACATATTGAGATATGACTATCAAAGGTGGGCGATCTATGTATTTTAACTGAATTGGCACTGCGTCGATGAAAGCCAACTCTCCACCGAGATTGGCAGGACTTTGCAATACGTTTAGATCGTTTTCCATAATATTAAGGAGCCTCTTATTCTGAACTTCGCCCCTGTAAAATATCTTGGCATCTTTATGAAAATGTTCCGCTATCCGTTTAAGAGCTAAAGCGCTTGCCAATGAATCAGGTATTGGATCCTCCTTTATTACTATGTACAACATCTCACACGAGGATACCAGTTTCTTTAGTTGACGGCCAAATAGTCTTCTTATGTTAGGGTTCATTTCATCACTGCTGAGATATGGTATGGTATGTAATAAGTGAGACTATTTTAAATAAGCGGTGTTTTGGAAAGATAATCTTATTAGTTGCTATTTTTAACGATACCCTGTAGCTAAGTTAATTACATTGAATCCTAATGTCAGATATGGCAGTAGTTTGAAGGTTCATGTAATAAAATAAATAACTAAAAAAATTTTGTAAACCATGCCATAAAAAGCCAAAAAATTTCTTTTGGGCAGAAGGTGAATCAATTACTGCTTGGCAGAAGGTGATCAATTGCCTAAGCATATTTTTTGATGATATCCCCAAACGCTTCAATTACAACATTCAAATCACTGCGGGATAAACTAAACGTGCTTAACTTGAACAGTTTGGTTAATCCGGGCTTGACTCCATGGATATTGCGGTTTTTCAGCTCTTTATATAAAAAGTAGCGTCCGTCCTTTATTCTTTGGGATATCTCATACAGATTTGGTGCTTCAAAGAACATTAGGTCATGTTTGTGCGGTCTATCGCCAAGTTGTTTTAACCCTAGATTTTCCAATTGGGCAGAGAACCACTGAGCTTTTTGAACCTCATCATCCCAGAGATTCACACGCCCTACCACATGTGGAAAAGAGGCCATCAAAGTCATGATCGTAACCCCACGGGCAGTACATCCGAGCAATTCCAACTCTTTGACCTTGAAAAATTCTGACTTTTCAAATATTTTTTCATGGTGCTCATCACTTACGCCGAGCACGCCTACAGGACCAGATGACGCCATTGACTTATGGCCACTGCCTACGATGAAATCTGCCCCTACTTTTTTCGCACTAATGGGCATTCGTCCTACTGCATATGCCCCATTTAGCAAAAACGGAATTCCATATTCATGGCAAATCTTTGCGACGTGCTTCGCATCAACTATGTTACCATAGTTTCCGTCTGGATATGTGAGCAATGCTAAGGTTGGCAGTTTGCCAGTATCCTTTTTTGTCTCCTCGAAGATTTGGGCATAGTCCTCTGGATTGACCTTATAGTAAGGATAGCCGGAATTTGAAACGGTCTTGATTTTTAATCCAGCCCTCTCTGCAGCGACAAACGATGTATAATGGGCGCTCCCATCGAGCACGATTGAGTCACCTTTGTCTGTAATCGCGTGCATGACCATGAACTTTGCTTCTCTAGCGCCGTTGGTCACGCGTGCATGATCTGTGCCTAAGAATTCAGGCAATGCACCATAAATAAAATCATGGATTGGCGGCGTCCTGATTTCATTTAATGTACCAGGACAGAAATCACAAATAGAGTAGCCATCACCCCACTGTAGGAGCGCAGATCGTGCCTCTGGGGTGAGTATGCCTCCTGTTTGGAGAGGGTCTATGTTAATCATACCCACTGTTTTTCTGCTCATATTTTGGAATTTTTCAAGGTCCATAACAACACATCACCATCCAACGCCAGTTGCGATCAAATGGGCAACTCTCAAAGGCTCTGGAATGCGACTATGGATTGAGGTAAGTTGTATCAGGTCTCTTGAACTGGATAGGTCAATGCCGCAGATTTGTATGTATATCCCATCCTTTCCAGCGACTTCAAAAACCTCTCCTGCACGCTGAATAAAGTTCCATCTCTCTTCTGGATGCTTGAGATTCTGCAACGCACTATGAATCTGCTCAAAGTCTGGCAAGGAATCCATCACTACAATCACTGGCAGATTAGTTTGCTCTTGCAATGTAGGAATATCTACAACGTTAAAACCAGCATATGTGATCCCATCAAGCATGATCACGCGTATCTGATCATAGTGCTTGGTATTCTTGGCAAGTTCAATAATTTTTTCCGTCGCATCGTAGCCATCTCTGGTCATTTCGGTGCGAAGGACACAGTCCAGCCAGTCCGCACCCCTAAAAATAGTCCCTATCACCATTATTTTATCTGATACGATCGGTCCATCATCGATGGCTAATATCCTAATTTCTGGTTTGACGTGCATCTTCTGCATTCTTCTTAAATTTTCTCTTGAATTCAACGCATTGTTTACCCAGTCTATTGGTTGCCTCCTCCAACGCTATAATCGGATCTATGTCTTTCGTTCGGATATATAGCACCGGATTACTGATATCTGGCTGCTTGATGTCATAGGAAGCGATTGTCACTCTTTCATCCTCCAAGAGGGTGGATTTCAGTGCATTTAAAAGCGTATGGGTTTCGCCGACTATCTCCAACTTCATTTCTAGAGGAGTTTTATTCAAGATCTTGATCTCCATTCTTTTCACCTATATGCTGCCGGATCCATAATCATCAGCGATCTTTCGTGTTTCAATGCGCCCACATTTAGGACACTCTAATTTATCATCTTTCCTCTTCAATCCTACCCTGCATCGGGAACAAATGGCTTTTATTACTCCTAAACTCTTGTTATCAGTACTCAGCCGTAATGTCTTGTCATCTATGACCTTTGCCCTTATTATGTCCTGGAAGCCAAATTCATAGCCTAATTCCTTGACATATGCGTCTTTTATGTTTGATATGTGAATTGCTCCCTGTTTTAGGGTGGCTATTTCTCTATCCTCTTGGCCTTTTATCCGAGCTATATCCACTAGTACGACTGAACTCTTAATATCTGAAACCCGCCCTACTATAATATCTCCAACTTTGGGAACAGGTGGCATGCCTGTCTGAGGCATTACGGATATGCTTCTATCCTTTGTATCGATTTTTACGACTCCTGTACAAGTCGCATATATATTGCCCTTGTCTTTATAAGTTCCATTCGTGGAAAGAAACTCTTCAGAAGTTCCCAGAAAGTCGCCGGGTATGGCAAAATTTTCCTTTATTTTTGACATTTCTCTTTCTCCTTTCAAATCTATATAACTCTACGTTCACTATTTTTATATCTTTCTTGTGAAACTTAAATGTCCATCTTATTGGGAAATCGATCGATTTCTGGTGTGTTATGACGCCCTGTGGCTGGATGAATTTACTGATGAACTCCCTACTACCAACGTTATGAAGCGAGTAGACAACTTCTCCGATCTCCAATGCCTTTCGCAAAAAAGGACGATCGCGTCCCTTTCTCTGAGCTCCGAAAGGGGGGTTCATTATCACAGAAGTGCTTAAATCTGCTCGACTGCGTACGGCAAAATCTTTCACGTCACAACATATGGGGCAGATATCAACTCCCAGTCTTTCAGCATTTGCTCTAGCGATGTGCAGTGCATCTAAATCAGAGTCTACACCTATAACCTTTTCTGCTCCAAGCAACTTTGCTCCAATGGCGAGGATGCCAGTGCCACAACCTAAGTCAAACACAATACCGTTAAGATCTCCTTGCATGTATGCGAAGTGGAGAAGTTCAGCTGCTATTGTCGCAGGCGTCTCATATTGTTCCTTGCGCACATCAGGTGCTGAGAAGCCCTTAACGCTCTCCAAGATTATCTCAAGTTGTTTTTTCTTCATCCCAATATCTCATCGAACTTGATCTGGTTCCAGTCTCGCTCGCCTAGTAGGATCTCAAATTCGACGGGCGTGATCATCGGCGTCTTGAACAATGCTGCATCATCTATCGCTATCCTCGGGCAGGCAGTGTTGACGAATGCATCTACTTTGAAAAAGAGCAGCAGCTCTGGAGTAATTTCATTCATTGAAATCAGGTGTGCTTCTAACCCATTTTTCAAGGCCTTTTCTTGTAATTTCATAGCTAGCTCCATCCTTTTTTGTGCACTCTTTGTGCTGACTATGATTCCAAATGTTTTCGCACTTAGCGCTTTGGCGATGATTGCATAGCGCTGACGAAGAATCGGCTCAGAATTGATCTCTCGTACTTCCTTTGACATTGGATCTGCTATGATTACACGCTTGGAGGTAGCAAGAGCAACACCCAATGGATGAAAACCCCCGCTCCCAATGTATATGAATTCGTCCGCATCTATGCGAGCAGCAGAAAAGTTACAACCAAGTATCTGGCCATCATATTTGACCCTAGAATCCCCTTTTCCTATCACGCAATCCTTTCCATGTTGCAAGAGGTAATCCCTTGCCTCACCTAACTTGTGAATATGCTGTACAGTGGTAATCAATCCAATCCTGTTTCCTCTAATCATCTTGATCGCATGTTCCAAGACTGGAATGACATCGGCATCGGATCTAACTTCGATAAAAGTCACCTTATCTCTGGACTTCATCTCAGCATGCCCAAAATGAAACAATAGGTCTACTTCACTTTGAAGAAACTCGTCTAGATCGCATGCACCGTAACAAGGGCTTCCAGAGATTAAAACGATGGCATCGGTTCGCTCCTCTATTTTTTTTGCCAGCTTTAATGCAGATCGCCTTAATCCCTCTGGAAACTGGAGTCCAATCTTTTTGGCACCTCTTTCCCCTATGGTGTCTATGATTCGATCTAGATCAAACTCATCTTTGTTCATAGTCTTAGCAGAGGACGACCTTGCCCTCAGAAACTTCCACTCTAACTAATACCTTAAGAGGGTACCCCATCTCTTTGATTTTCTGTGCCCCGTTTCCCCTACTGATTACAGCAGCTATATCTTTGATCGCAGCACCTGTTTTTTCTATGGCTTTGATCGTTGCCAGCATCGTGCCTCCAGTACTTATGACATCGTCGACGATCAGCACTTTATCTCCCCTATGGATACCGTTCATGTATAATTTATCTTTAGAATAGCCTGTTGATTGATTGATGACAATCTCCCCTGGTAGGTCGTATTTCTTTTTTCTGATGATCACCAATGGAATATCTGTGGATAACGAGAGGGCTGTTCCGATATGGATACCCATGGCCTCTATTGTGACTATCTTGTCCACATCCACGTTCGCTATCTTGAGAATGTAAGCGCTAACCTCTCGGATCAAATCTGATCGTAGTTCAGGCACGCCATCAGTTATGGGGTGAATGAAATAGGAATATTCTCCGCGTTTGATCACAGGTGCATTTAGCAAGGATTCTTTTAGCCTATCCAACATCATTCATTACCTCCTCTAAATCGTCAAGGAATTCTCCTAAACTTTCTTCAGTTATGTGTGGCATTATGATCAATCTAAGCGCTTTCGGTTTAATAGTCTTTGATACATACCAGTTTCTTTTCTCCAGTTTTGATACGACTTCATCCACATTTTGGACTTGGAGTGCAAGGATATTGAGCACAGGTTCAATGACAGGACTGGCTCCAAGACTTATGGCTCTCTTCTCTGCAATCTTGGTAAGCTGCATGCACATATCCACGATGCGTTTGTAGCCCCTGCGTCCAAGATGCTTGAAAACTGCATAGGTCGCTGCTACGGAAGCGCCGGACCTGGTTCCTGTGAGTGAGTGTTGTTTTTCTTCCTGATAGGTAGGGATCATTAACTTGTCCATCTGCTCTCCACCTCGAAATAGTAAGCCACCTGAAGCTATGGTGCTAGCACCCATCTTATGCGGATCCACTGTGATCGATGATACTCCCTCCAGCCTAAAATCGAATTTATAGTCTTCCTTTAAGAAAGGGATGATAAGACCCCCGAAGGCAGCATCCACATGTAGAAATATGTCCTTTGACAGGGCGATCTCTGATAATTGCGCGATTGGATCTATCTGTCCGTACTCAGTGGTGCCAGCTATTCCTACAAGTGCTATGGTGTTTTCATCGATAAGATTTTCTACGGATGTTATGTCCACTCGATAGCATTTATCCAACGATGCTTTTCTTAACTCCAGCCCTAGAATTTTCGCTGCCTTCTCAAAGGAAAAATGTGCAGATGCAGGAACTATTACGTTTGGACTCCTTTTGGAGTTAAGATCCCTTGCTACCCGAAGAGCTTGGATATTCGATTCAGTCCCCCCAGTAGTGATATATCCAAAGGCTTTTTGCGTACCCAAAAGAGAGGCAAGCATCGCTATCACACGGTCCTCCAACTCCTTGGTACCGGGAAAAAGATGGGTATCTCCTAAATTCGTTTCTATGAACTTCTGATGAACACGGATGGCTAGTGGGTGCGGTCTAGTACACATCGAACTAAATACTCGATTGAACGGCGCCTCCTTGGCCCTGACCTGGCATAGGAAGTCTAGTACCCCCTTTTCGGAAACCCCCTTTTCATCCACTTAATATCTCCTCGCAATATTGAGAAGTATCGCTTTTTCAGACCTTAGAACTGCTTCTCTGACCGATTCTACAGCGTCTACGTTGGCAGATATGCTGGTTATGCCAAGCTCAACCAATTTCTTTGCCATGGAAGGGGAGGAACCAGCTTGTCCGCAAATAGATGTTTTTACACCTGCCCTGTTGCACTCCTTGATAACATGATCTATTAGCTTTATTACGGCAGGATGGCTCTCGTCATATATATCTGCAACATTCTCATTGTTCCTATCAACAGCAAGCGTGTATTGAGTTAGGTCATTTGTGCCAAATGAGATGAAGTCGAGACCTTCTTCAATGAATTGATCGATAATCAATGCAGATGCAGGTGTTTCCACCATGATTCCTAACTCGATCTTATCTAAGTCCAAGCCAGATTCAACCATGATCTGCTTTGCTTTACTCAACTCCTTCGGATGCTGTACCATTGGGAGCATTATCCCAATGTTATCATACCCCAGAGAATACAATTTCTTGAATGCCTGTAGTTCGAGCTTGAAATGCTCCACATCACTTAGATCGCGCCTGATACCTCGCCACCCCAACATGGGGTTGTGCTCGACTGGCTCATCCTCGCCGCCTTGCATGCTCTTGAATTCATCGGTCGGCGCATCCAGTGTTCTCACCCAGACGGATCTGGGGTAAAACGCATCTGCAACGGTGCGAATTCCCTTGACCAATTCGTCAACATACTCCTCTGATTTACCTTCTTTGATATATAACAGGGGGTGTTTATTCAGCCCCAGAATCATGTGCTCTATTCGCAGCAATCCTACTCCATCTGCCCCGGTGGCCGCTGCCTTCTCTGCAGCCTCTGGAATCGATATGTTCACCTTGACCTCGGTGACCGTGACTTGTCTTGCTCTTGCTACCGGCGCTGCGACCTCCTCTTTGACGATAGCCTGCTCCAATCTCCCTTTATACACATGTCCCTTTTCACCGTCGATCGTTACCACCTTCACATCCTTCAGCACCTTCGTACCTTTTTTGGTACCAACAATGCACGGTGTTCCAAGTTCTCTGGATACTATGGCGGCGTGACAAGTCAATCCTCCTTCATCAGTTATGACACCTACGGCTCTCTTCATTGCTGTAACCATGTCAGGCGTTGTCATTTGGGTTACTAAAATATCCCCTTTCCCTACCCTATCCAACTCATCAAGTTTTGATACGATCTCAACGTTTCCATAAGCAAGACCAGGCGAGGCGCCAATCCCCTCTAAAATCAGTTCTCCCACCTTTCCTGATTTTATCTCCTTATCCTTTATTTGGATGGTAGTAATTGGACGAGATTGCAACATGTAGATTTTTCCATCTGCTATGGCCCATTCTACGTCTTGAGGTGTGCCATAATGGTTTTCCACGATCTCCCCGAGTTCAGTCAGCTTCATCACCTCACCATCAGTCAAAACCGTTTTGTCCATCATATCATCTGGAACCTTCTTTTGGACGGTCTTTCCGGTATCTTTGTCTTTGACGTGCATGAGGTTCTTGGTTGCGATGTGACGTTGGACGATTTTTTTCGTCCGCCTATCGACAACATAATTGTCAGGTGACATCGATCCAGAAACAACTGCTTCACCTAACCCCCAGCCAGCTTCGATAATCGTCGTGGGCTCTCCAGAAGTGGGATGGGAGGTAAATAATACGCCAGCTTTGTCCGCATCCACCATTTTCTGGATGATGACGGCAATATTCACATGCTCATGCTCAAATCCCTGCTTAGCCCTATAGAATATCGCCCTAGCACCATACAATGAAACCCAACATTTCTTCACCGCCTCTAAAACGGCTTTTCCTCCGCGAATGTTGAGAAAAGTCTCTTGTTGGCCGGCAAAGGATGCATTTGGTAAATCCTCAGCTGTAGCCGATGAGCGAACGGCAACGAAAACTGTCTCGCTTTCTCTCTCGCATAATTTATCATATGCATCTAAGATGGCCGTCCTCATCTCAGAAGGCATTTCAGCATTGAGTATCAAGCTTTTGGCCTTTTTCGCTGCATTCTTGAGAGCCTCAGAATCATCCACATCTATTTCCAATGACTCAAACAAACTTTTTGCAATCCCCGTATTATCGAGGAATTGTCTAAATGCGTGTGCTGTTACTGCAAAACCCCTTGGAACTGGCAGCTCTTCGTTTATCATCTCACCAAGGCTGGCGCCTTTTCCGCCAACCAAGGCAACATCCTTAGACCTTACCTCTTCCAACCATACGATTACCATTTTCAGACCTCCAATTTTTCCAGTGCTATACCCAAAATCTGATCGAGCTTATCAGAGGAAATTCCAAACTCCTTTGAAATTCGTTCAAAAAAGGGAAACTCGATCTCATTAACTTTGCAATACGCCTTAGTGGCTTCCGCTATGGCTAATACGCCAACAAAATTCTGAATAAACTTCAAAGTAGAGTTTACCTTGCCATTCTCAATGCGGGAAATCGTTTCTCTACGAAGGTTCAGTAACTGACCAAGTTCTTTTTGAGTTATGCAATAGTTTTTTCTGTAGACTTGAATTGCACTCCCAGGCTCTGACGACATGACTATGTTGCCAGCAATGTCCTGTGCAAACTTGGTCAACCATTCTGGCGTGTACATTCATCACCTCAGTGTTACAAAATATGTAACATAGTTCTCTAAAAATATGAATTAACTACTTTATATTTAAGCTTTTTCTAATTATTGTTACAATATATGTCACATGTAACGTTCAAGACGGCAACGAAAAGATGAAAAAGGAGTAATTCAATCATGTATCGATAAATTATGAAAGATCAAGGAGTTATGAAAGTTCTAGTCGCTGATCCCATCTCTCAAGAGGGTATTGAGATAATCAAGAAAGAGCTGGATGTGGATATAGCAACCGATCTAGCTGAAGAAGAGCTGATAAAACGAATTAAAGACTATGACGCGCTCATCGTCAGGAGTGGGACAAATGTAACAAGAAAAGTCATAACTGCTGGCGTCCGCCTGAGAGTTATAGGTCGAGCTGGCGCAGGTGTTGATAACATAGACGTGGATGCTGCCACGGAAAAAGGCGTCATAGTCCTAAATGCCCCGGGCGGAAATACGACATCTGCAGCAGAGCACACCATCGCAATGATGCTGGCTCTATCAAGAAACATACCTCAAGCCAATGCATCGCTGAAAAAAGGAAAATGGACTCGGAGCAAGTTCATGGGTGTTGAAATTCAAGATAAAACTCTTGGAATAATAGGGCTTGGTAGGGTGGGAGCCGAGGTTGCAAAAAAGGCTCATGCACTGGGCATGCATATACTTGCATGCGATCCCTTCATATCTGTAGATATGGCCGAGAGTCTTGGAGCCTCACTGGTGGAGATGGATACGCTCTTAGAAAGAGCAGATTATGTCACAATTCACGCTCCGCGCACAAAGGACACGCATCACCTTATAGGTGATAAACAATTTGAGAGGATGAAAAATGGAGCGAGGATCATAAATTGCGCTAGGGGGGATATCATCGATGAGGGCGCATTGCTCAAAGCCATCAAAAGCGGAAAGGTTGCAGGTGCAGCATTAGACGTATTTGAGCATGAGCCTCCAGAAGGTAACCCGCTATTGGAACTGGAGGAAGTTATCGCCACGCCTCATCTGGGCGCATCCACTCGAGAGGCGCAGTTAAACGTTTCTGTTGCAGTTGCAGAAGGCGTATTAAATGCGATAAAATGCGAACCAGTCAGAAATGCCGTCAACATGCCTTCGATCAAAGCAGAAATAAAGCCGTACTTGACGTTAGCTGAGAAATTGGGTCGATTGTGTATTCAGCTAGTGGATGGCAGTATAGAGCAAATTGACATTACATATAGCGGTGATATAGCAGAAAAAGAGACGGGTCCTCTTACAATCGCCGTATTAAAAGGCATATTGGATACAATGATGGCAGGATCAGTTAACTTCGTAAATGCGCTTATGTTAGCGAAGAACAGGGGTATCAAGGTCGTAGAAAGCAAAACTGAGCTTAGTGAAGATTTCACAGGACTGGTTACAGTCTCAGTAAAGACATCCAGAGAAAAAAAGAGCGTTGCAGGAACGCTATTCGGGAAAAAGGATGCCAGGATCGTGCGAATTAACTCCCATAGGATAAATGCCGTCCCATCTGGTTATATGTTAATTGCACCACACATTGATATGCCTGGAATTATCGGGCAAGTAGGAACCCTTCTGGGGGATAACAAGATCAATATCGCTGGAATGCAAGTTGGGCGAGAATTCATCGGTGGCAATGCAGTGATGGTGCTGAATATAGATAGCGCGGTTTCAGACAGGGTATTAAAGCAAATAAAAGCGATAGAAGGAATACAAGATATCAAGCAAGTGAAGCTCTAACTTTGCTCAACGAGTTCCGCAAATGCAAGAGTACCAGAGATTTTTTTGATCTTTGCTTTAACTATGCTACCCTTAGTGACATTTGGAATAAATATCGTATATTTATTCATTTTTGCTATGCCATCTCCCTTGCTGCCGATGGCATCGATCCTAACCTCATATGTTTCCCCTTCTTGGAGCTCTTTTTTTGTCTCTGTACGAATTCGCCGTTTTTTGACAGGTCGATGTCCTCCGCATGCATCACATTGTAACATCAAAATGCGCTCGCTCTTTATCAAATGGGTGTCAGGCCTTCTGCATTCTGAACAGATCACATATTCTTCAACATAATCATCTATCTGTGATTTGATGACATCAGATGGGAAATTCCCCTGAAATATTGCTCTGCCCCCGTCAATCTTCCCAGCGGTTCCAAGTTCTTGCAACAAGAACTTCAAAAAAGTATCCGTATCTCTGTTTAAAACGTCAGCTATATCCCCAAAATTATCTAAGATCGTCGTTCTGCCCTCTGAAAATACGTTTGGAAGGGGTACCACAAATCTAGATTTCTCGGTCACTATATCTGGTATTTGACCTAGTGCCCGATCCAGAAGTGCTTCATAATATTCCATGATATAACTAACCTATGAAACTTGCTCTGCACCCTTTTCTACAACTATTCGGCAGTGTGTGGGTAATTTATGGCTTGCCCTGACTAGGGCACTTTTGGCATTGAGAAAGTTTTGGCTATTTACGCCCAGAGTCATGAGTTTCTGCCCTGCACTAACCCTAGCTGCTGTTCCCACAGCCTTACCAAAAGCTCTTCGCATACCTTGTGAAACACGATCAGCACCAGCACCGGTTGCTTGTTTGTTTTCCCTGAGGACCTGGTGAGGATACACTCTGAGTTTCAGGTGGAAGCCTAAGCGCCCCACATCTCTAAGCAAAAACCTGTTTGCAGAAATACGTGCTGCCTCGAGAGCCCTGTCCATGATTTGACAAGACTCCGCTGCCACCAATGTTAATTGTACCGGGAAATCTTCCGTTAGATTTCCCATGTCAAACTGAACGACCTTGCTACCTGGTACGCCGCCCATGTATTTACGACGGGTATATGCCCTGTTCGTTATATTCCGGTACATACTCGATGGTTTTCTAGCCATAAGGATCACTTTAATTGGATTGTGGGCTTATAAATCTTATCTTATCGATGCCCCACTATTTCTTGCTTGCGTCGTCAATATTTTTACCCTTTCACCCAATTGCTCCTTGACAGCTTTTTTTACCTCTGACGGAGAGTCTGTAATCCCGTAAACAAGGGGACCAAACGAACTCATTCCTGCACCTGCTGCACCACTCTGGAGCAGGACCTCCATGATTTCCCCGGCTTGGGGCTGGAGGTCCACTTCTCTTTGCTTGAAGCAGATTTTTTGAATCCGGTTAATGGAGGACCCAAAAATCTGTAAGTCTTTTTCGATTAAAGCAGGCAGCAGCTCCATGAGAATGATGTGCGAGAGGGCTTGTACCTCTCCCAAGGGAATGGGGCACTCCTCTTTAAATATGTTCACCTCGCGTATGCCAGATGCTCCTTTAGCAGGGGGAATCACCAGCACGATGCTCCAGTCTGGAAAGTCATGATGCAATAGGGTGGGTGGGGGTAAAGCATGACTGGCTGATGAGGGCATGAAGCCTTTCTCGTCGAATCGATGACCTCCATCAAGGATGAACCCCCCTCTTTCAAATGCAGTGACGCCTATACCAGATGTCCCCCCTCTTTGGACCGTCTTTGCGATCTCCCTGACGGATAATCCCAGACCATAGAGCACATTAGCAGCCATTCCCCCTGCGAGATAGGCCTGCGTGCCGGAACCAAGTCCTATGTGGGAGGGAATTTCTTTCTCGATTTTGATATGGACGCCTCCATGATTTTTGGATATTAATTCTGCACCCTTTCTTATTTTCTCTGACAATGCACTCTTGCCATCTACGGTCACTTCATCAGCTTTTTCAGCTGAGATCACAATGGAAGGTTGATCCAGGGCGATGCCGATGCCACCATCTACTCTTCCCAATGATCCGTTCAGGTCGATCAGTGTGATGTGTATTCTGGACGGAGTCACAATTCTAATCATCTGTTTATGATTGGTTTAGGGAGTCATAAGTTTTCTGGGGAGCCTGAAAAGAAAAGTTCAAAATAAGAAATCTCTTGTTTGGGACTTTAGCAGCAGGCAATGTTTTGGCAATGTATATTTAAGTGTTTGAGAAGATCAGATTTGCGACGACAGTTCCTCACATAGTCCTCTTGAATTTGGACCCTGCTTCTAAGGATTACATGGTTATCTGGGAGTTCAATGAGAAGATTGGTAAGTGGACTGTGAGTTTTGGAGAGATTGAACCAGCCGTTGATTAACCATTAGTTTAATGATATGGAGATAATAAGGTTATTGAAAGAAAGAGATAGACCTTAAAGTAGGCGACACACTACCCTAAAGATTAACTAGAACTTAAAAAGAGAACTTATGATCGTGCGTAGGATTTTCGCAATGCCTCTTGTAAATTGTCGCCATCATAAGCCGCTATGATTAGATGCAAAGAGAGAGAAGATAAATAATTAGTATTAAGGTTATGTGAATTATGCAAGGGAATAAAAAGAAAAAAGAGATTTCTATACAACCAAGAGTCACAGAATTCTTGAGAGAGGCAGAAAAAGAGATTTCTGAATCTTCAAGAGAAATTAAAATAGAACTCCCTGATCAGCCAGAATTTTTTAAAACACCTGTTAGATTTGGCGCTATTCCTGTTGATAAACTTCCGCTTGGCTGTGATAAAGAGCAGCAGTATAAGAAGCTTTATCCCCAAATTTCATTACCTTTTCAACAGGTAGAGAAAATATCTTTTGGTCATCCTGATTTACAACCCAATAGGTTAATTTTTGGTGATAATCTCCACATAATGAGGATGTTACCTTCAAATTCTATTGATTTAATTTACATTGATCCGCCTTTTTTCTCTGGAAGAAATTATAATGTGATTTTTGGTGATCAAAACGAAGTAAGGAGTTTTAATGATATTTGGGAAGGTGGAATGCCAGGTTATCTAACTTGGCTAAATGCAAGACTTTTAGAAATGAAAAGATTATTGAAACCAACAGGTTCAATTTATGTTCACTTGGATTGGCATGCTTCTCATTATGTTAAAGTAGAGATGGATAAAATTTTTGGGTATGAAAACTTTAAGAATAATATAGTATGGTGTTATAAAACTCGTCAATTTTCAAAAAGATACTTTAATAAAAAGCATGATGACATTTTATTTTACACAAAAACAGAAGATTACCCATTTAATTGGAATGAAAGCGGAGTTTTAGAGCAATATTCTGATAGTACAATTTCTAAATATAAGCTAAAGGATGAAAAGGGGTATTATCGTCTTTGTGGAAGAGGGATAAAAGGAAGTCCAATCAAATCTGCAAAGGATGTTGATTCAAAATGGGAAAAAACTAATCCTGAGTTAGTAGTCCGAAATTATTTAGCAGAAGGGTACGCTCCTTCTGATTATTGGAATATTGATATTGTTAATCAGGTTGCAATTGAGAGAATAGGGTATCCAACACAAAAACCTGAAGAACTTATTAGAAAAATAATATTGGCATCTTCAAAACCTGGAGATGTTGTAGCAGATTTCTTTTGTGGTGGAGGAACAACTCCTGCTGTTGCTCAGAAGTTAGGCAGAAGGTGGATTGCTGGGGATATATCAAGAATTGCTGTGTCTGTTACAAGGGATAGATTACTAATAGAGCTTTTATCAAAAGATACAAAAGCAATTCAGCAGTCTTTGGAAAAAGTTCCTGACATATCCATAGAACATTGGGGCGTTTATGAAATTCCAAAATTAGTAGAACTATCAAATGAGAGTTTTAGGAACTTTGTTATTTCTGCGTTTAACGGCAGGTTTTCTACAGAAGAGGGTTTGATTCACGGTTATAAGGGAGGGATACCAATATTTGTGGGCCCCTCTTCACAGGAAGAAATAATTACTAAAAAGGATGTTGTTGCTTTTGCTAAAGAAATCGTAACTAAGAAGAGTAAGCATCAAGGTACAATGATCGCTTGGGCATTTGCTCCTTCTGCAAAAGATGCAGCTAATAAATTGGCTGCCGCTCATGCAGCTTCCATAGATTTTGTAAAGCTTGAACTCACCCCTATAGAATCTGCTAAATTTAGCGAACACATAACTTCTAAGAATCCAGAATATAGAAATTTACTCAAATTTATTTTGCCCCCCGAAGTTAGAGTTTCAACAAAACGAGTGGGTGCGCTAGAATATGAATTTGATGTTACAGAATCGGTATCCTTAAATCCTGGTGGAAAAATTGTAAACGTGCAATGGGATTTTAATTATGATGGAGAAAGGTTTGTCTCAACCCAAGGTTATTCATTCATCGGCATGAAAAATAATAAACCCATTCTAAAAGCCATCTATAAATTTGATCAGATTGGTGAAAGGCGGATTGCTTGTAAAGTTCAAGATGATGAAGGTGGAGAGAAAATATATATATTTGAGATGAATTTAAAATGAAGAATTCATTCATAGAACACGAAGAGAAGTTCCAAAGATGGAAAGATGAATATTTTCCAGAAGTAAAAGAAGAAACCAGACATTTCATAGAAAATCTTGTAGATCCAAAGAGAAAGATGCGCTTATGGGAACATCAATTAGATGGAGTTCTAAGAGTAATCTATTCTTATGAAATTTTAGGAAAGAAGAATCTCCTGTTAAATATAGTTACTGGCGGAGGAAAGACAGCAATAATAGGTGCTTGCATAGCTTGGTTGAAGTATGCTCATAAGCAAGACAAGTTTTTAATTATAGTCCCAAACATTATAGTTAAAGATCGATTGGAACAAGATTTTTTGGTTAAAAAACAAGAAGATAGCGTCTTTAAGAAATTTGATTTGTTTCCAAAGGACGGAGAACATTTTATAAATGAATTAAATGCTCATGTCCTAGAAACGGGTTCTGGACCACAGGGAATCTTAGAATCAGGAATTATTCTGGGGAATATCCAACAGTTTTACGATAGCAACATATCTGGTAGAAGGAATTTAGATTGGCTTATTACAAAAGTAGGAGATTTAGCTATTTTTAATGATGAAGCCCATAACACTCCTGCAATAGAATACACAACAGTATTAAAAATTCTTTCATATAAAACCAAATTTAGGTTAGATACAACGGCAACACCTGATAGGGCAGATTGTCAAACCCCCGATTCTGAAATGATCCAGTTTTATGGCATTGCTAATGCATTAGATGATGGAATAATTAAGTCCGTCGTGGTTTATCAACCTGACGCCAAAATTATTGAATTGACCTATACAAATAAAATAACTGGTGAAAAAAAGAAGGTTACAGAGTTAGATAGAGAATTTAGAGAAGCAGAATCACATGTAAAACCATTCCAATGGATTATAGACGAAGAGCCTATGAAAAAGCAAATAGCAATCTCTTTGCAAAGATTTGAAGAACAAAAAAGGAGGTCAAAAGAAAGATATAAGCCAATATTATTTATAGTTACAATGAGTATAGCTGAGGGCGAACGAGTAAGAGATGTTTTAAATAAACCTAAAGAAAGTGGTGGTTTTGGATTCCCAAGAGATATGGTGTTATTACTCACAGAGGATACTGCAGAAAATATTGTGACTTATGATTCTATGGGAAATCCTGTTACAGCAAGAGATGCTGCTACAAATCTAGGAAAAGTAGACAGCCCTTTTGAAATCGTTATTAGCGTGATGATGCTAAGGGAGGGATGGGACGTTCCAGAGGTATCGGTTATCCTATTGCTAAGGAAATTTAGCTCAGAAGTTTATGGACAACAGGTAATAGG
>JAQURP010000014.1 GCA_028715545.1 Methanocellales archaeon
ATAACAATTGAGTGCTCAAACAAACCCTAAAATACACTGTAATACATCTTGGTTTTGCCATGTCAAAAGAGCGCAAACCCTTGATACTAACAGTAGACACCGAAGAGCCAGAAATAGATAAAATTCGTATCGCTGCGGATGTAATCAGAAAGGGCGGCTTGGTTGCCTTTCCGACCGAGACAGTGTATGGTATTGGGGCGGATGCTCTAAAATCGGAAGCGGTTGCCAGCATATTCAGAGCCAAAAACCGGCCAGCAGACAATCCCATTATAGTGCATGTTGCTGACAGGGAAGAGGTTTACAAGCTGACGAAAGACGTTCCAATGACGGCAGAGGAGCTAATGGACTTTTTTTGGCCTGGTCCGTTGACGCTTGTCCTAAAAAAATCTGAAATCGTGCCCTATGTGACAACCGGCGGCTTAGAGACAGTAGCCCTAAGAATGCCTGATCACAGGGTGCCCCTTGCCCTCATAGCTGAATCTGGAGTGCCAATTGCAGCACCAAGTGCTAATCCTGCAGGAAAACCCAGCCCAACCAATGCAAGACATGTGATGGAGGATTTGGGATCTAAGGTGGATATAATACTTGATGGCGGTCCAACCCGGGTAGGGGTGGAATCCACAGTTCTTGATCTGACAACCTCTAAGCCAAAGATATTAAGACCAGGCGGCATCACCGCTGAAGAGCTAGTGGATCTTTTGGGAGCCATTGATGTAGCTGGGATAAAAATGGAACTGGAGGTTGCACCATCCCCAGGAATGAAACACAAGCATTATGCACCTAACTCAGATATGATCGTGGTAGAGGGGGAGGATTTTGACATCCTCACAAGAAAGGTTCAGGAACTCGCAGACGAACATAGGCAGGGCGGAAAAAGAGTGGGGATAATGGCAACAAGCGAAAGTCCCAGATACGATGCAGACATCGTTAAAGTTGTCGGTAGCAGAGCTGATCTGAGGACAGTTGCTAGGAATTTGTTTGAAATTCTCAGAGGTTTCGATGAGGCAAAAGTTGATATGATAATCGCGGAAGGCGTGGAAACAAAGGGCATCGGACTCGCAATAATGGATAGGTTGGAGAGGGCAGCAGGCTATAGAATCCTCAGAGTTTGAGGATGTCTCTTATCTGCTAAATACCCTAAAAGTACTCATCAACCGTCTCTATGGCACGTGCAATCAGTTCTGCACATCGATCTAGGTCTTTTAGGCTTATCACCTCGACTGGCGAGTGGATGTATCTCGCTGGTGTGCTCACCGTTCCGGAAGGGATGCCTGCCTTTGTTAGCTGAATTGCAGTCGCATCTGTCGTTCCTCCGCTGGATACATCCAACTGATATGGAATTTTGTTGCTCTCAGCAGTTCTTTTAAGCCATTTTAGCACAGGTTCGGATGTAATGAGTCCACGCCCAGATCCATCCAAGACCGTTATTGAAGGTCCTTTGCCAATTTCTATGGAAGAATCTTTTTTCTCTATACCGGGGTTATCTCCAGCAATGGTAACATCCGTTGCAATCGCAACGTCTGGTCCCAATCCAAAGGCAGACGTCTTAGCGCCCTTTAATCCAACCTCCTCTTGAACGGTCCCGACTGCATGCACCGTCACCCTACCATCTGTTCGCTTTAGGGCTTCAATCAACATCACCAGCCCTGACCTATTGTCGAAAGCTTTGCCAGTAACCATATCATTTGCCAAGGGCCGCAGCTCCATGTCCATGGTGATCGAGGTGCCTTCTATTATGCCCCATTTTTTTGCATCCTTTTTACCTGTCGCCCCGACATCGATGAACATGTCCTCTGCATTGACAACCTTCTTTTTATCATCCTCTTTCATAACATGGGGCGGCTTTGATCCTATGACGCCTGTTATCATCCCTTTTTCTGTGTGAAGTATGACGCGTTGGTTGAGCAAGGTCTGATCAAACCAGCCGCCAATCTTGACAAATTTGATAAAACCATCATCATCTACATATTTGACCATCAAGCCTATTTCATCCATGTGGGCGGCGAGCATGATAGATGGCGTCTCACCTTTCTTCGTAGCAATGAGATTTCCGAGTTTATCCGTCCTGATCTCATCTACATATGGGTGGATCTCCTCCTCAACAATGGTCCTGATATTTCCCTCATATCCAGAGGTGCCATGAGCATTTGACAGTTTTTCCAATAAATCTTTTATTTCCTTCATGCTATCACTCCAAGGTCGCATGTCTTAGTTTGAGATCCCCTTCCCCCTTCTTGGTGATTTCCATCAGAGCAGCTATGATTCCATCCAAAAAGACCATGGAAGTGACCTCAAATAATGTACCTAGGGGTGCTAATGATCTATGCGCTCCCCTTACTTGTCTTTCTAGGTAATCCATATCATCCGTCTTGAACCTTTTCCCTAATGCGATCAATACGTCGGCATGCCTTGCAGCTGTTGAATTAGGATTTGATGTGACCGAAATGATCTTCGCACCTAAATGCTTTCCGATTTGGACCAAATCGACCACGGATTGGGTTTCACCTGAACCAGAGATGACCACTAGGAGATCGCCTTTTTCCACAGAGGGGGTTATGGTTTCCCCTACCACGAACACACGAAATCCCAGATGCATCAGCCTCATTGCGAATGCTTTGCCAACCAAGCCGGAGCGACCGGCACCCAGCAAAAAAATCTTTCTTGCACTGAGGAGTTGATCGATCACCTCTTTTATTGTGTCATCTTTTAAATCCTCAGCTGCATCAATAATATAGGTGCTCATCATCTTCATCGCTGACTTGACTGTGCTCTGATTTTCATCCTTTGATTTTGGCATTAATGACCTCCCTCATCTTCAAGGCATCCGCCTCTAATAAAGGTGATTCACAAATCACCGTGGCATCGTAGCCCCCCTCTATTAAAACCTCTGCTAGATGTTCAAAGTTTGGCTCATCATCCACAGGTATATGTTTTCTCTCATTTCCATCCTCATATTCCACTCCACTAAAATGGATATGGAACTCATCATGATCAAATCTGTCAAGTATTCCCTCGAAATCACTTTTGCTTTTTAACGAGCCGTTACCCCTGGCGTGGATGTGGCCGAAATCGAGCACTGGTTTTGTTCCTTCAACCTCAGATGTAATCTTGATGATCTCATCAAGGTTGCCAAACTGACTTTTCCGCCCAGCGGTCTCAATGCCAAGAAGTACCTTCTTTTCTATTTTGTCTTTGATCTCCTCAAAAGCGCTCTTTATCAATTCAAACGTGTCTTTTTTTTTCGAATAATATCCTGGATGGAAAACCACTATATTCGCATTCATCTCGATCGCCCTTAGAGCGGAATTAATGATGAAGTTTTTGCTTTTTTCGATAGTCTCCTTATTACCAGCGAGGTTAATATAGTAGGGTGCATGTACTGAAAGTTTGATGCCCACCTCTTTTGCAGTTTCACCAACTCTTTTTGTAGCATCGCTATCCATAAAAATGCCCCTGACGAACTGAACTTCCATGGCATCCAATTTAATCTCAGAAAGATATCTGATGCCAGCATCCATTCCTTTTCTCTTTTTAGCCTGGGGGATCCCAGCTATACCTATCTGAATCATCTTTGAATTCCGTCCTCTTGAGCTGCCAACCAATTACATTATCGTTTAGTTCTGTGAATAATAACATTATCTTAGTGGAGTTGCCGTTCCAGAGAAAACTTTTTTGAATATTTCCCTCCTTTAGCTCCTTGAGAATGGATTCAGCAAAACATCCCAATGCATCTTTTCTTGAAAGTGGCACGTTGAACACAACCCTATATTTTTCCTTTGTCCTTGCATATGAAATTAGAACATAACCCATGCTCTCGTATTTTTCGATGGCATCGAAGTCACAGATGACTTCACTTTCATATCCAATAGAAGAGTCGACTTTTGATATACTAGATAAAATTTCTATTATCAGGTCTTTCGTTGCTTTTTTACCGAGCCAGAGTGAAATCTTTCCTTGGGTACAGGCCAAGGTGACCTCATCTCTACCCATCTCGACAAGGTTCAATTTGGATATGTCAGAGCGATCATCTATCCAGCTTTGTCTTCTGCTCTGCAATTTCATCGCCCTCAATTATCCGGAACAACGGCTTCACATCCCTTATGTGCTGAGATTCGATAGGATTCTTGGCAGAGTGCAATCGCTGTTCATGTACGGAGCACTCATAACCCAGCATATTCCAAAGTCTCTGTGCAGAGAAGGGTAAGAACGGAGCAATCAAGATTGCCAAGGCTTTTACGATGCAAGCGCTTAAATGAAGCGTTGTTTTGCTCATCGCCTTATCTTTCCAAGGCTCCATTTCATTGAAATATTGGTTGCCAAATGAGGCAAGCTTCATGACCCTTGTTATAGCTTTCTTAAACTCGCAATTCTGAAGGAAGTTGTCAGTAACATCTACTGCTAGCCCGATCTCTTTTAGCACAGAGAGATCTTTTTCATCGAGATTATAAGGCTCTGGAATGATTCCATCGTGGAATCTTTCAATAAATGATAACACTCTGTGCGCAAAGTTACCAAATGTGGATACAAGTTCTTCGTTATTTCTGCGTTGAAATTCATCCCAAGTAAAATTCGCATCCTTGGATTCTGGCATATTGATGGAAAGATAGTATCGCAGTGGATCCGGATCGAAATGCTCTAGGTATTCGTCTAACCAGACGGCGTAGTTCTTGCTCGTCGAAAACTTACCCCCTTCTAGATTGAGAAACTCGTTACCTATGACATTTGTGGGGATATTTAGTCCCCCATAGCCTAACAACATAGCAGGCCATATGATGGTATGGAAAGGTATGTTATCCTTTCCAATAAAATAATAAGTTTCCGTATCTGAATCTTCCCACCAAACCCTCCATTTGTCTGATTTGCCTTGTTCAGCGAAGTATTGTTTTGTCGCTGAGATATACCCAACTACAGCCTCAAACCAGACATAGATGACTTTGTCCTCTTCACACTTGATAGGGACTGGGACTCCCCATTTGAGGTCACGAGTTATGGGTCTGTCTTCTAGCCCTTCTTTCAGCCAATTGATCGTAAATTTATAGACATTAGGTCTCCAAAGATCTTTCTTGGTCTTTATCCAACTCAGCAGCCTATCTTGAAATGCAGTTAATCGAAAGAAGTAATGCCTGATATCATGTATCTCTGGCGTAGTACCACAACTCTTACAATAAGGATTGATCAATTCCATGGTGTCGAGAGTCCTACCACACGCATCGCATTGATCCCCTCTGGCACCTTCTGAGCCACACTTTGGGCACTTTCCCTCTACATATCTGTCTGGTAAGGACTTGTTGCACTTGGGGCAATATGGCATCTTCATGGTCTTTTCGTAGATAAAGTCGTGCTTGAGCAATTTAAGAAAGAAATCCTGGGCTATGTCACGATGGTTCTTGGTAGTCGTCCTAGTGAACAGATCGTATGAACATCCTGCATCATACAGAGAACGCTTGATTCTCTCATGATAACTGTCAACTATCTCTTTGGGAGAACGCCCCTCCACCTCTGAACGCATGGATATCGGTGTTCCATGCTCGTCAGTCCCGGAAACCATCAATGTTTCGTTCCCTATCATCCGGTTATACCTAGCAAAGATATCTGCAGGTAGACATGAACCTGCTAAGTGTCCCAAGTGCAAAGGTCCGTTTGCATAGGGCCATGCTGTCGTTACCAGTACTCTCTTACCCATACAACATTCCTTTTGTGCTTGGGGCGCTTTTTCCTCGTTGGTCAATTCTCGTGGCTTCATTTAGTGCCAACGCCAAGGATTTGAATAATGCCTCTCCCTTATGGTGGTCGTTTTCCCCCTCCACTCGCACATTTATGTTTATGCTTGCATTACTGACAAATGACTCTAAGAAGTGTTTAATCATCTCTGTGCTGATATCTCCTATTTTCTCTGCCGAAAATTTAGCATTGAACACCAGATAGCTTCTACCGCTTAGGTCAATTGCAACTATTGCCAAAGAATCGTCCATTGGAACGATTGCATGTCCAAATCTGTAAATACCTTCTTTCTCAATCAAGGACTTTTTTAAAGCATGGCCCAATATTATGCCAACATCCTCTATTATATGGTGCTCATCATCCCCCGATGCTGTGAGGTTAAGGTCAAATTTTCCATGAACGGCAAAGCTTGAAAGCAAGTGATCGAAAAATTTTATGCCTGTGCTTATGTTGCATTCCCCTTTTCCATCTACGTTTAGATCGACTTTGATGTCAGTCTCTTTCGTCTTTCTTTCTACCTTGGTTCTTCTCATTTTATCACCTTCATTGCCTCTTTTAGCGTTACATTACCCTTATAAAGTGCTGTTCCGATCACTGCGCCAACGGCACCGGTGTTTTTAATTTCAATCAGATCCTCAATGGATGAGATGCCCCCGGATGCGATTACGGGAATATCCACCGCATTAACTAACTCCTTAATCGGCTCTGGGTTCACACCTTGTAATAGCCCTTCGACATCTATGTTTGTAAATAAGATGAATCCTGCGCCAAGTTTCTGGAGCCTTAGGCCCACATCCGTTGATTTGAGACCAGAGCTTTTTTTCCAACCCTCGACCATGACATTACCACTCTTCGCATCCAATGAGACCATGATGCGTTCACTGCCATATTCACTTGCCAATTTTTGCACAAGAGAGACCTCTTCTATTGCGGCAGTCCCCAATATGATCCTATCAGCACCGATGTCAAATAGGGCTGTTGCAGATTCATATGATCGGATGCCCCCGCCAACTTGTATCTTTACAGGACATCTTTCTATTATCTGTTCAATCAAGGGCGCGTTTCTCCTTTTCCCTTCGAACGCACCATCTAGGTCTATCAAGTGCAATGTCTTGGCACCCTCATCGACCCATCGCATGGCCATTCCGATGGGATCATTGCCAGTCCAAGAAACATTGCTTGGCACGCCTTGTACAAGTTGGACGCACTCCCCATCTTTTATGTCCACAGCAGGAATCACTTCGAATTTCACCTTATCATCTCTTTATTGTAACCTTTTTATTATTGTAACCATTTTATCATAGATTATCTTTTTGATAGGATAAGTTTTTAATGTAATTGAGAGATTCTATTCAAGGTAGAAATAGCAATGATATGGGACAATATACAATATATAGAAGCATTGATGATCATCCCCTTAACCCTTGTTGTAGCAAGGATGGTCATGCGCTTTTTCGAAAAATATCTGGAGGAATTTGCAGCTAGAACGAAGATTAAAGGGGTAGATGTTATAATAAAAACGATAAAAGGACCCCTCTACATACTCATACTTTTTATTGGTATTCATCTTGCTTTAACCATTGTAAAATTTCAGTTTTTAGCTCAAATTGGACTTGTATTCAGGATAATAGGTGCTATACTGGGAACTTGGGTTGCATATAATATTGTTCCAGCCTTGATGAAGGAATATGGGCGTTCTCTGGCAAAGAGGACCAAGACCAGTATTGACGAGGTTATTATCCCTGTCTTGGAGAAAATAATAAGACTATTTATCTTAATCGTAGGTATCCTGCTAATCCTGAATATTTTGAAAATAAACATAACACCGCTGTTAGCTGGACTGGGTGTCGCTGGTTTAGCAATTGCATTGGCATTGCAAGATACCCTCTCAAACATGTTTTCTGGATTTTATATGATGCTCGACCATCCATTCAAACTTGGGGACAGAATTATGTTGGGTGTGGACGAGATTTATGAAGTCAGGGATGTTGGCATGCGAAGTACCCGATTGTATGACGTCATCAATCACACAATGGTAACCATACCGAATTCAGAACTCTCAAAGATGAAGCTGACTAATCTCGTCGAACCAGATCGCAGGCTAAAGGTTCGTATACCTATCGGGGTTGCATATGGGTCAGATATGGCTAAGGTGCGAAGAGTTCTTTTGGAGATAGCAAAAGAGGCACCAAATGTCTTGGACGACCCAGAGACGAAAGTTATCTTCAATGAGTTTGATGATTTTTCGCTTAATTTAATCTTAATAGTATGGATAGAAGATGTAACGAAGAAGATGGATGTTATAGATCACATAAATTCCAGGATAAAGGAGAGATTCGAGGAAGAAAACATAGAGATACCTTTCCCCATCAGGACGCTTTATATGAAAAGGGGTAAATAAAGAAAAAGACCCACCTTCAGCGACTTTTTCACAAGGTATCTAGGATTTGAACACTTCTTTATTTATCATAGAAAGAGAGAATCAAATATTTGTTACCTCTATAAAGCTCACTTCAAGGTTTGAGATTAAATTATTTCAAGCTAATTGTAGAGGTCAGATATTTTGAAGAGATATATAATCGAATGATAAACGAGATGATTTGAAGGTCAAATTAATGGTAAATTTCTGGAAAGGTTTTAGATCGATTCATGATCTATAGTATATTTATCTCCGCTCGTATAACATTCTGGCTATAAAAGTGACTGCTGGCAAAGATAAAGGTTTAAAATAGTTGTTTATTGATGCTTGTTGTATATATTCAACGAAAGTGCTAAATACAATCTAAGAGATAAAATAAGGGAATATAAATCGAAATAATTTTTGAGAATAACGAGCAAGGAGAAGAGTTTATGCAAGCCTCTAAGAAAGTTGGAGCAGTAATTGTCGTTGGTGGTGGGATATCAGGTATACAGGCATCCCTTGATCTGGCAGATTCTGGCTTCAAAGTGTACTTGCTGGAGAAATCTCCCTCTATTGGTGGAGTCATGGCACAACTCGACAAGACCTTCCCAACCGGCGATTGCTCGATATGCATTCTATCCCCTAAACTCGTGGATGTGGGAACACATCCAAACATCGAACTCATAACAAATGCTGATCTAACTGAAGTTTCCGGCAATGCAGGAGACTTTAGGGTAAAGATACTCAAGAAACCCAGATATGTGGACGAGGAAAAGTGCACCGGCTGTGGTGATTGTGTTTCTGCCTGCCCCTACATCAATCTTCCAGACGAGTTTGATATGGCCCTCCGCTCAAGGGGCAACATATTTATTCCATTTCTCCAGGCGGTGCCCAGAGTCGTTATGGTGGACAGGGAGCACTGCGTCAAATGTGGAAACTGTCAAGTGATATGCGATGCAGGAGCCATCGATCTCTATCAAAAGCCAGAGGAAATCGAGATTCACGTGGGTGCCATCATCGTTGCTTGTGGATTCGATTCCTTTGATCCCTCTGGGATAAAGGAATACGGCTATGGCCGATATAAAAACGTCATCACTGCCTTAGAGTATGAACGCTTGGTTTGTGCTTCAGGTCCTACAGGCGGTCATCTCGACAGACCTTCTGATAAGAAAACCCCGAATAGCATCGCATTCATCCAGTGCGTCGGCTCGAGGGATGTGAATCATAATCCCTATTGCTCCTCGGTATGTTGCACCTATGCAGTTAAAGAGGCGATAATGACAAAGGAACACGATCCTGCTATAGATGTGAATATTTTCTATATGGATATGCGAACACATGGAAAGGGATTTGAAGAATATTACAATAGGGCAAAGGAAGAATATGGGGTAAGATTCACACGATGCAGACCATCTTCAGTAGAAGAAATCGACTCGAGAAAAATGTTGATCAAGTATGAAAATGAGGATGGAAAGCTAATGGGGGATGAGTTCGACCTTGTGGTGCTCTCGGTCGGGCTTAAGCCGCCTAAGGAAGTCAAAGAACTCAGTGAAAAGCTTGGAATAGATCTGAACCGATATGGTTTCTGTTCAACCAGCGAGTACTCACCGGTGGAAACATCTAAGCAAGGAATATATGTGTGTGGCGCTTTCGCCTCCCCTAAAGACATTCCAGAGAGCGTAGCCCAAGCATCTGGTGCTGCCTCCAAGGCATCAAGTCTTCTGTCCTCTGAAAGGGGCACACTGGTGGTAGAAAAGTCATATCCTCCTGAAAAAGATGTCGTGGGTGAAGATCCAAGAGTTGGCGTTTTCATATGTAACTGTGGAGTAAACATCGGTGGCGTAGTGGACATACCAGAGGTTGTAGAATATGCTAAATCACTGCTAAACGTGGCATATGTGGAAGAGGACACCTACACATGCTCTAGGGATGCTCAAGATAGGATAAAAGGTGCCATAGAAGAGCATGACTTAAATAGGGTTGTTGTGGCTTCTTGCACTCCTAGAACTCATGAACCACTCTTCAGGAGCACGATAAGGGAAGCCGGGTTAAATCCCTATCTTTTTGAGATGGCGAATATCAGGGATCAATGCTCATGGGTACATCTACATGAAAAGGCAGAAGCAACAGAGAAGACTAAAGACCTGATCAAGATGATCGTTGCGAAGGCAAGACTTCTTGAGCCGCTAGAAAGAATATTTGTGGAAGTAACTCACTCTGGACTGGTAATCGGCGGCGGCATAGCAGGGATGACCGTTGCCCTTGAATTGGCTAATCAAGGCTATGAAGTACACTTGATAGAGAAGGAGAAAGAACTCGGTGGAAATCTGCGCAGACTGTACTATAGCCTAAGTGGTGTAAGTCCTAGGGAACATGTGAATAAACTTATCGATGCGGTTACGAAAAACTCAAAAATACATGTTTACACAGGCACAAACATAGTGGATGTTGGAGGTTATGTTGGAAATTTTATAGTTAAAATAGATCAAGATGGCGATGAAAAAGATCTAGCGAGTGGAGTGATCGTCATAGCTACTGGCGGAGTTGAATACAAGCCAGAAGAGTATTTATACAGCGAGGATGACAGGGTGCTCACACAACTTGAGCTGGAGGAAAAGCTAGCTAACAACGAGTTAAATGCCAAGACGATTGTGATGATTCAGTGTGTCGGCTCCAGAAACGAGGAGAGGCCATATTGCAGTCGAGTCTGCTGCTATGATGCGATCAAAAATGCGCTAAAGATCAAAGAAAAGAGCCCAGATGCAAACGTCTACGTATTATACAGGGACATAAGAACCCCTGGATTCACAGAAGATTACTATAGAAAGGCAAGAGATGAGGGAATACTATTTCTCCGCTATGATGAAAAAGAGAAACCCGAGGTTACCCTAGACGACGGAATCCTAAAAGTATTGGTGGTCGATCGAACCTTGGGGAGAGAATTCTTGATCAAGCCAGATCTCTTGGTACTGAGTGCTGCAGTACTCTCCCATCCTGGCAATAAGGAACTATCAGAAATGCTAAAAGTCCCTCTTAGGGAAGACGGCTTCTTCTTAGAGGCGCACGTTAAGCTGCGGCCAATCGACTTCTCAAATGACGGAATATTCTTGTGTGGCTTGGCACACTCTCCCAAATCCATAGATGAAACCCTCTCACAGGCCAGTGCAGCTGCATCTAGGGCGGTCAAGATATTGTCTAAAGACCGTGTCGAAGCAGAGGGGGCTGTCATTAGCGTCGACGAAATATTGTGTAGGGGCTGCGGTAGGTGCGAGGAGGTATGTGAGTATAATGCCTTAGAGTTAAAAGAAATCGAGCCAGGAAGGTTAGTAGCGCAGGTAAAAAAGGTTCTCTGCAAGGGATGCGGCACCTGCTCTGTTGCATGTCCTAGTGGAGCTATAACTCTCAAGCATTTCACAGACAAACAAATCATCGCGATGATAGATGCAATGGCAGGGATATTCTGATGGACCCAAAAATCGTGGCTTTTTGCTGCAACTGGTGCTCCTATGCAGGTGCAGACCTGGCTGGTGTTTCCCGCATGCAATATCCGCCCAATGTGCGTATCATCAAGGTCATGTGCTCTGGTAGGGTGGAGCCTAGCTTTATACTCAGGGCATTTGAAGTCGGCATAGATGGAGTTTTAATCACGGGATGCCATATAGGCGACTGTCACTATGTCTCTGGAAATCTTAGAGCAGAAGATAGGGTAAAAATGGCCAAGGAACTCATGAAGACACTGGGTCTGGAAGAGCAGAGGCTACGCTTGGAATGGATATCTGCATCAGAGGGAGAAAAATTTGCCAGTGTCATAAAAGAATTCGTAGAAGACCTAAAAAGCGTTGGGCCAAATCCACTAGGGAAGGGGGAGGCATCATGTCCCTAGAGAATATTGTCAATGAGACCAAGGCTTATTATTGTCTTGAATGTGGGAAGTGTACTGGGAGCTGCCCCATATCTAGAGTGAACAAGGGCTATTCTCCCAGGCTTACCGTTGAGAAGGCTTTGCTCGGATTTGACAAAGAGCTACTGGCAGATGGGGGCATCTGGTCTTGCATGACCTGTAACCTCTGTAAAGATAGATGCCCCTCTAATGTGGACTACACAAAGTTCATCAGATATGCCAGAGCAGAGGCACTCAAGACAGGTTATACGGGTAATTGCACTCATGGTGGTGTTCTCTCGTCCTTGATGCGGATCATGGGGAATCCAAATCTCAAACAGGATAGGCTTGGATGGGTCTCAGATAACCTAAAAATCTCTGAAAAGGGAGATATTCTCTATTTCACAGGATGTCTACCCTACTTTGAAACCCTATTCAAAGACATAGGCGTGAACAGTCTAGATATCGCTAGAAGCACGGTTAAAATACTTAACCGCATTGGCATAAAACCAGTTGTAATGCCTGATGAGAGATGCTGTGGACATGATCTGTTCTGGACAGGCGATCTGGAGAACTTTGAAAAAATTGCCAAGCTTAACGTAGGTCTTATAAGGGGAACGGGTGCAAAAAAAGTGATATTCTCGTGTCCGGAGTGCTATAGGACTTTCAAACAGGACTATTCAGAGTACGTGGACATGGATTTCGAGCTAGTTCACATCTCAGAATTCCTCGCAGAAAAGATCGACGAAGGAAAAATAGATTTTGGAAGTTTGGAGGAGGACGTGACCTACCAGGATCCCTGCAGACTTGGGAGACACCTCGGAGTCTATGATCCGCCTAGGAAGGTCATAAGCAGCATTCAAGGTATAGGACTAATCGAGATGGAGCACTCACGAGAGCGATCGATATGCTGTGGTACGAGCACTTGGACCAATTGCGATAGGTTCTCAGAGCAAATACAGAAAGAAAGACTGAAAGAGGCAAAAGCAGCTGCTGACACTCTGATAACAGCATGTCCCAAGTGTCAGATTCATCTGAGTTGTGCAATGAAAAGTAAAACCCCCATCGATGAGGTTAAGATCAAAGACTTCTCTGTTCTGGTTGCCTCTGCGATGGGTTTGGGAGATGATCCTTAATGGTAGATGATGTTCTCGTTATCGGTGGTGGGGTGGCAGGCATACAGGCATCGATAGATCTGGCTGGAAGAGGTTTAAAGGTTTACTTGGTTGAGAGATTTCCAAGCATAGGGGGTAAAATGGCACAACTCGACAAGACCTTTCCAACCGGTGATTGCTCGATATGTATATTGGCTCCAAAGATGATGGAGTGTTTCTCTCACGAAAACATCGATGTACTCACTCATGCAGAAGTGAAGGGCGTTTCCGGCAATGCAGGAGACTTTAGGGTAAAGATACTCAAGAAACCCAGATATGTGGACGAGGAAAAGTGCACCGGCTGTGGTGATTGTGTTTCTGCCTGCCCCTACATCAATCTTCCAGACGAGTTTGATATGGCCCTCCGCTCAAGGGGCAACATATTTATTCCATTTCTCCAGGCGGTGCCCAGAGTCGTTATGGTGGACAGGGAGCACTGCGTCAAATGTGGAAACTGTCAAGTGATATGCGATGCAGGAGCCATCGATCTCTATCAAAAGCCAGAGGAAATCGAGATTCACGTGGGTGCCATCATCGTTGCTTGTGGATTCGATTCCTTTGATCCCTCTGGGATAAAGGAATACGGCTATGGCCGATATAAAAACGTCATCACTGCCTTAGAGTATGAACGCTTGGTTTGTGCTTCAGGTCCTACAGGCGGTCATCTCGACAGACCTTCTGATAAGAAAACCCCGAATAGCATCGCATTCATCCAGTGCGTCGGCTCGAGGGATGTGAATCATAATCCCTATTGCTCCTCGGTATGTTGCATGCACGCCACAAAGGAGGCAATACTGGCGAAGGAACATTATCCAAGTATGGAGAATTATATTTTTTATACAGATATGAGGGCTTTTGGAAAAGGGTTCCAAGAATACGTAGACAGAGCTAAAAATGAGTATGAAGTGCGCTACATCAGGAGCAAGCCCGGAGAGATAACTGAGGATAAGGAGACGAAGAATCCGGTGATATGGTACGACGACACGGTAACAAGGCAGGTAAAAAGGCTTGAAGTAGGTTTGGTCGTGCTTTGTACAGCTTTGGTGCCAAGTAAAGGGATAAAAGAGCTTGCGGATGTCCTAGGAGTTGAGCTAGACAAAAACAGATTTTTCAAGATTGCAGATCCACTATATGCCCCACTGGATTCTAGCAGGGAAGGTATCCTAGTGTGTGGATACTGTCAGGGGCCAAAGGATATTCCAGAAGCCGTTACACAGGCAAAAGGGGCAGCTGCTAGGGCTGCTGAGGTTTTGGCATGCTTGGGAGCGTAGCGTAGTTATGGAAGAGAAAGAAATAAGAATAGGCGTTTTCATCTGTCATTGTGGTACAAATATTGGCGGCTCAGTAGACGTTCCAGCAGTTGTTGAGTATGCTAAACATCTTCCTAATGTCGTCCATGCGGAAAGAAACCTGTATACCTGTGCAGATGACGGGCTGACAGCCATAAAAAATGCCATAAAACAGCATAAGCTCAACAGGGTTATCGTGGCATCTTGTACTCCCAGGACACACGAGCCTCTATTCAGGTCTACCTGCGAGGAAGCGGGGCTGAACAAATACCTGTTTGAGTTCGTTAACATAAGAGAACATTGCTCTTGGGTTCACATGAAAGATACAGAAGGAGCAACTGAAAAAACAAAAGAACTCGTAAGAATGGGGGTTGCCAGGGCCACTCTCTTGGAGCCCCAAGAAGAGATGAAGATAGATGTTGAACAGTCTGCCATGGTAATCGGAGGCGGCATAGCAGGGATTACTGCGGCTAAAACTCTTGCCAATCAGGGCTTCGATGTATATCTCGTTGAAAAAGAGGCAGTTCTAGGGGGTATGCTGAGAAATCTCTATAGGTTGTTCCCCACTGGAGAAGATTCTCTTGACAGTCTTCAACCCAGTATAGCGGCTGTGGAGGGACATGAGAAAATTAAGGTATTCTCCTCATGCGAACTGAAAGAGGTTAAGGGCTACATAGGTAACTTTGACGTAACTCTGCTCAGAGAGGGTAAGGAGGTCAATTTTAAGGTAGGTACCATAATAGTTGCCACGGGTGCCATGGAATTTGAGCCGAAGGGTCATTATGGCTATGGAAAATATGATCACGTGATAACTCAGATGCAGTTGGAGAAATTATTGAAAGACGGACAACTTAAAAAATCTGATAGCGTCGTCATGATTCAGTGCGTGGGGGCAAAGGGTGAAGAGGTATCATATTGTTCTAGAATCTGCTGTATGGTGGCCATTAAGAACGCGATGCTGATTAAAGAGATCAATCCAGACGCAGATATTCACATCCTCCACAACGATATTCAGGCCTATGGGGCTGAATATGAGGAATTATATAATAAGGCAAGGGAAATGGGTATAAGGTTCATAAAGTACACGCCTGAGAGCCCCCCTTGTGTCACAATGGACGGAGAAAAACTAAAAGTAGAAGTCTATAATGAGTTATTTGGAGAACAGTTCATGTTGGGGACTGATCTGGTGGTCTTGTCTACCCCACTGGTGCAACATCAGGGCGGAGTAGAAATCTCAAAGCTACTACGCGTTCCGCTGGGTAAGGATAAGTTCTTCTTTGAGGCACATGTGAAACTTCGACCCGTAGATTTTGCGACTGATGGCATATTTCTCTGCGGAACAGCACACGGACCTGCTGAAGTGGCTGAAAGTGTTTCACAAGCTTTGGCAGCTGCATCCGGGGCAGGCATCCCATTGTCCAGAGGGTTCGTGCAAATTGAGGCAATATCGGTAAAGGTCGACCTAGAAGCTTGCATAGGCTGTGGCTTCTGCGTGGAGATGTGCCCTTATCAGGCGTTGGACATGGTAGATGGCAAGTTAGAGATAATAGAGGCGCTATGTAAAGGATGCGGTACCTGTGTAGCTACCTGTCCCACTGGGGCATTGGAGCAAAGACATTACCAGAATAATCAGATCATCTCTCAAATAAAAAGCATATTTCATCCGGTGATAGAATGAAAGAATTCGACCCAAAAATCGTGGCTTTTTGCTGCAACTGGTGCTCCTATGCAGGTGCAGACCTGGCTGGTGTTTCCCGCATGCAATATCCGCCCAATGTGCGTATCATCAAGGTCATGTGCTCTGGCCGCATAGACCCTCTGTTCGTGTTGATGAGTTTTCTAGAGGGTGCAGATGCAGTTCTAGTAACAGGCTGTCATATAGGCGACTGTCATTACATCGATGCAAACCATAAGACGAAGAACAGATTTGAGTTTCTGAAAGAGATGATTGCAGAGCTTGGCATAGGGGAAGAAAGGCTACGCTTGGAATGGATTTCTGCTACAGAGGGTGAAAAATTTGCTGACATGGTCAAGGAGACAGTCGAGAAGATCAAAAAGATGGGGCCATCCCCGTTAAGCCCAAAGGTGATGCAATGAAAGGCTGCTTTATAGCATGGGCGACCGACGATGCTACAAGAAAGAGAGGTGGATCGGGGGGATTTGTTTCCGCCGCACTAGCAGCTGCCCTTGACAACAATTTGGTCGACAATGTCCTTGTCTTGAAAAAAACAAGTCCTTACAAGGCCACTCCAATTGTGACAAATGATCCAAAGGAGGTCTTAGAATGCGCCGGATCTCTCCATTTTGTGTCAGTTAATATGGCCAAATACGTGCCTCCAGGAAGAGTTGCCCTTCCAGCGAAGCCATGTGATGCCATGGGGGTTATAGAGCGGGCTAAGAGAGGCCAGCTCGATCTTGACGAAGTTTATATGCTGGGTCTGAATTGTGGTGGAAGCCTGCATCCAAAAAAGGCGAAGAAAATGGTGGAGGAGATGTATAATCTCGATCCAGATAATGTGATAGGAGAAGACATTCTGAAAGGAGAGCTGATCCTAAAGACTGCGGATGGTGAAAAAGCCCTCAAAATAGATGATTTAGAGGAAAAAGGATATGGCAGAAGGGAGAGCTGTAGATATTGCGAGACTAACATTCCAAGGATGGCAGACCTTGCCTGCGGAAACTGGGGGCTCCCCGTCGATAAGTTAGGCAAGACAACGTTTGTGGAAGTGATCACAAATAAGGGAGAGGAAATATTCAAAAACGCAGTCGATACAGGCTATGTCGAATTCGAGCCTGCGTCTGATAAAGCAATCGAACTTAGGGATAAGATAGACAATGTGATGAAAGGTCTCGCTGAGAAATGGCATAAAAGGCTATTCGAGCCGATCGAGAAACTTTCTGATTCAGAGAGATTGGCTTTTTATGTAGACGCTCTCAACAGGTGCATCGGTTGTGGGGCATGCAGGAAGGCATGTCCAGTCTGTACCTGTGGAGATAGTGCAAAGTGTCTTATAGAAGGTGATTCAAACTACAAAATCCCACTTTTCCTTATGGTAAGGTTACTTCACCTTATGGATTCCTGCATTGGATGCGGTCGGTGTGAGGACGTCTGTCCAGCTGGTATACCGTTAACTTTAATTCATAGAAGATTTGCAGAGAGAATGCAAAATAAGTTAGGATATGTGCCTGGTATCAATTTAGATAAGCCGCCCTACTTTGAAGGTGAGTTAAGGGAGGATTCATGAAAAAAATTGATGTGAAACTAATCTCAGGGAGGAGTATTGAACAAGGAATCCATATAGAAAACAAGATGTCTAGCGGATATTTCGACGTAGCAGCCGTCTGCGAGCTGAATGAAAAGGATATGTCTAAGTTAGGCATAAGGGATGACGCCAACGTCATGATAAAGTCAAAATTTGGGCAGGTCGTCGTCCGCGCAAGGACCAACAATAGAAATCCTCCCGGCATAGCGTTCGTTCCCATGGGGCCTTGGGCGAATGCAATTATAGATCCAAGTACCGGCGGATGTGGAACTCCACAATTTAAAGGCGTTGAAGTTGAAGTAACGCTTACATTCGATTCAATATCGCCGATAAAGGAGTTGGTGGGATTTATATGATCATAACAGATGTTCTATGCCCATTCTGCGGCGATTTATGTGATGACATTATCGTCGAAGTAGAGGGCAATAAGATTATCGAGGTAAAAGAGGCGTGCGAAACAGGCGTGAGCAAGATGATGGGGCACGAGAGAATTGCTGCACCTATGATCCGAGAGAATGGCAAGCTGAGGGAAACTACCTATGAAGAGGCTATCACCAAGGCGGCAGAGATTCTTACAAACTCGCTACGACCCTTAATGTATGGTTGGGGCTCCACAACCTGTGAAGCAGATAAAAAAGGAATTGAACTTGCAGAGGAAATCGGTGCAATCATCGATAACACTACTTCTGTGTGCCATGCTCCGTCCGTTTTAGCCATCCAAAACGTCGGGCTACCCTCCTGTACACTTGGTCAGATAAAGAACAGAGCAGATCTTATCATTTACTGGGGCTCGAATCAGGCAGAAGCCCACCCCAGACATATGAGTAAGTACACAAGCTTTACAAAGGGGTTTTTTACCAAGGAAGGTAGGAAAGGAAAGCACGTGATCGTATTTGATGTCCGTAAAACGACGACAGCAGAAGTAGCAGATGACTTTGTCCAGATCATCCCTGGGGATGATTACCGTGTGCTATCTGCCCTTAGAGTGATCCTTGCCGGAGCAGGGGATGTCGTACCCTCTTCCGTCGGGGGAGTTCCAAAGGAGAAATTGATTGAAATCGTGGATAGGATGAAAAGTAGCAGATTTGGTGTCCTCTTTTTCGGCATGGGATTGACGCAATCTAGGGGGAAACCCTACAATGTCGCCAATGCTATCTCCTTAGTAAGGGAACTTAACGCTCATACGAAATTTGCGGTGATGCCCATGAGGGGGCACTTCAACGTCACGGGCTTCAACCAAGTGTGTGCATGGTCGACTGGATTTGCTTTTGCGGTCGACTTTGCTAGGGGGAAACCCTGGTATAATCCCGGTGAAACATCTACAGTTGACGTTCTGAACAGAGGAGAATGTGACTCGGCACTAATAGTTGCCTCTGATCCAGCTGCTCACTTTCCGAGAAAATCTGTGGAACATCTGGCAAAGATACCTCTTATTCAAATAGATCCATGCCCAAATCTTACTACTGAGCTAGCGGATATTGTTCTACCAGCTGCCATAGCTGGAATAGAGGTGGAAGGAACAGCATATAGGATGGACGGAGTGCCGTTAAGGCTAAGAAAACTCATAGAGCCAGTTCACTTGTCAGATGAAGAAATTTTGAGCCGAATACTGAGTAAAGTCAGGGAGATAAGAGGCGATTAACATGGAGCTTTTGATCACAAATGGTATCGTCTACGATCCTATCAACCAGATAAGTGGGGAAAAAGTGGACATCCTCGTCAAGGATGGTAAGATAGTATCAGGTGTGAAAAACCCGAAGACAATCGATGCAGGTGGTAGAATAGTCATGCCTGGTGGCGTTGACATGCATACGCATATTGCAGGCGGCAAGATGAATGTTGGGCGAATGCTGAGACCAGAAGATGGTAGGAGATGTATCGAGTCTAGGAAAAAACTCACTAGAGCTTGTACAGGCTATTCTGTGCCAAACACTTTTGCTACGGGCTATAGGTATGCAAAAATGGGATACACAACAACCTTTGAGCCTGCAATGCCCCCCTTGCTAGCAAGACACACTCATGAAGAGTTCCGGGATATCCCCATCGTAGATAAGGGTGGCATTCCTTTGCTTGATAATCACTGGTTAATCATGGAATACGTTAAATCCGGCGATATGGATAAGTTAACGGCATTTATCGCATGGATGATGAATGCCACTAAGGGCTACGGAATCAAAATTGTCAATGCAGGAGGGGGCGAGGCGTGGGGATGGGGTAAAAATGTGAGGAATTTAGACGATATTGTGCCCAATTTTGACATAACACCAGCTGAAATCATCCATGGGCTTGCAGAGGCAAACGAAAGATTGAACTTACCTCACTCGATTCACATACATTGTAACAATCTTGGGCATCCTGGTAACTATGATACCACGTTAGCAACGTTCGATCTGGTCAAGGATGTTACATCTCACAATAGGCAGGTCATGCATGCAACGCATATCCAGTATCATTCATACGGCGGATCGACCTGGGCAGATATGCATTCAAAGGCAGATGCTATTGCTAGCTATGTTAACTCTCACGATCATGTGACGGTCGATCCAGGGCAGGTGATGTTTGGGGATACGACAACCATGACTGCAGACGGTCCAATGGAGTATGAATTGCACATGATGTCCAAGAGAAAGTGGACCAATAAAGATGTAGAGCTTGAGACAGGCTCAGGAATTATACCAATCTTTTACTCGCGAAAAGTCTCGGTAAACTCGATTCAATGGGCGATTGGGTTGGAGCTAGCGTTACTCATAAAAAGCCCGTGGAAGACTGCCATTACAACGGATCATCCGAATGGTGCCCCCTTCACTCGCTATCCAGAAATCATATCCTTGTTGATGAGTAAAAAGAGGAGAGAAGAAGTTTTAAAAGGGGTACACAGTGCGATTAACAAGAGGGCGATCATATCTTCAATTGACAGGGAGCTAAATTGGGCAGATATAGCAATAATGACGAGAGCATCGCCAGCAAAGATTCTTGGTCTTGACAAACATGGAAAAGGTCACCTTGGTATAGGTGCTGATGCTGATATAGCAATATACGACATCTCACCAGAAGAAGACGATCCCAGGAAAATCCAGTCAGCTCTTTCACATGCGAAGTACACGATAAAAGGGGGGGAGATCGTCGTAAAGGACGGAGAGATCGTTGCAGTTCCGGAAGGAAGGACTTATTGGGTCAACCCAGAATTTGATGGAGAGGCTACAAAGGCCATGCTTGAAGATCTGGCAGTGAAGTTTAAGGAATACTACTCGGTAAGTCTGGCGAACTATCCAGTGCAGGATGCATATGTTCCGCATCCGGTCGAAATCAAAACCAGGTGTAAAAATGCTAGTTAAACTAACCCCTAAAAAGGCTTTCAATATACCTGTAGAGGCAGAGGTAATCAAACCAGGTAACTTTGCCGGAAAAGGCAAAAGCGAAATAGAATCGATCATCGTCTGGCAAGGAAATAAAGAGGTAATGTTAGGCTCCATTTTTGATGTCGAGGTTGAAGGTGTTGACGATAAGGATAAGAAAAAAATTAAGATATTAATCGAAGGTGACGCATCCAGAATAAAGAGAATAGGGGAGAGGATGACCTCGGGTGAGATAATCATAAACGGTAGCGTTGACATGCATTGTGGTGCCCTGATGTCAGGTGGAAAGATAATTATTAATGGCGATGCGGACGCTTGGGCTGGTAGGGAAATGAGGGGCGGTGAGATAGTGGTGGAAGGTAATGCCAGCAATTACCTCGGAGCCGGATACTGGGGGGCAGAAAAGGGCATGAGAGGGGGGATAATTCGTGTGAAAGGGAGCGCTGGAAACTATGTTGGTGAGCATATGCGGGGCGGGGAGATAATAATAGGGGGCAGCGTGGGTTTATTGCCTGGTTTGAATATGTCGGGAGGAAAAATAGTGATCGAGGGCGATGCCGTGCTACCCGGCGGTGAAATGAAGAGTGGCATGCTAGTGGTAAAAGGAAAAGTTCTGGAGATGTTACCCTCGTTCAGGTTCGAGGGAAAGGAAGTCCTAGATTCTATCGAGCTAAAAAAATTTACCGGCGATCTGGCCAGAGGTGGGTCAGGTACACTTTACATTAATTCAATACCCGAGGTATAACGATGATGGACGAGTTCGGTGTCGTAGATGCAAGTAACTTGGATCCAAATCTTAAATATGAAATATCAAATCAATTAGGTGGAGAGAACATCAAGCGTTGTTTCCAGTGTGGCACCTGTGTGGCAAGTTGTCCTATCTGGGAAATTGATGAGCGATTCAATCCCAGAAAAATCATTAGAATGGCACTGTTGGGCATGAGGGAAGAAGTATTATCCAGCGAGTTCATCTGGCTGTGCTCCAAATGTTACGCGTGTTATGAGCGATGCCCACAGGATGTGAGGATAACAGAGTTGATGGGCGCTATAGCGAGCATCGCAGAAAGAGAGGGGGAAGAGGGCAATATAGCGATAAAAAGCACGAAACCGATCTTCGATAAGGCATTCATCAATTCCATAAGAAAATATGGTAGAAACTTTGAGATGGAGACGATCATAAAAGGCGTTCTCGCCACCAAAGGCATAAAGGGCTTATTATCCTACGTGTCTGACGGATTCACCATGCTAAAAAAAGGAAAACTCGGTTTGCGGCCTGAGAGGGTGAAAGAAATGAGCCAGATAGGGGGAATATTCAAGGCTTTAGAGGAAAAATGAATTTTGCATATTATCCTGGTTGCTATCTTCATGCAAGTGCCAGAGAGTATGATATATCCACGATGGCGGTCTGCAAGGTATTAGGTATTGGACTGAGCGAGCTGGAGGACTGGAACTGCTGTGGCGCACTAGAAGCGAGCAACACTCTTACTCTTTCACTTTCAGCGAGAAATCTGGTGATCGCCAAGAAAAAAGGTTTGGATGTCTTGGTGCCTTGCAGCATCTGTTTCAATAACATCTCCCGTGCAAACAGTGCGATTAGGGGGGGTGGAATAACCAAGACTATGATAAACGAAGCCATAGGCGAATCTTACCAGGGAGAAGTGGAAGTAAGACATCTCTTGGACATCATCGTAAATGACATTGGTTTGGAAAAGCTGTCAAAGGAAGTGAAAGTTCCACTGGAAGGCTTAAGATCTGTGCCGTACTATGGATGTTTGACCATCCGACCATCTGCTATCCTCAAGTTTGACGATCCAGACACCCCCCGATCGTTGGACGACCTGATCAAAGCCTTGGGGGCCGATTGCCTGCCATTTAAACATAAGAAAGATTGCTGTGGTGGTAATTTGTTGATGAGTTCAGAGGAATTCTCACTAAAAATGACAGGGGATATCCTGAGTGAGGCCAAAGAGCTTGGTGCAGATTGTGTAACTGTAGCATGTCCTTTGTGTCATGCAATGCTGGATTATCAGCAGTCAAAGATCGAATCTAAGTACGATATCGTCATCGATCTGCCCATCTTGTACTTCACCCAGTTGATTGGACTTGCGTTGGGACTGGGGGAAAAAGAATTGGGATTGGATAAGAACTTTGTATCTACGGTAAAATTGAGAAGGAAATAGGGTAGGTGGATAGATCATGCAAATAGAAGGAGTAGAGATCGAGGATACGTTTGCCGAAGCTTTTGAAATGTACGCTGCAAGAGCTTTGATAACCGCTAAGGATGAGAGACGTGCCCTAATATCCGCAGTATCGATGACTGGCTTTGCAACCTCTGTGATCATGTGTGGATGTGAAGCCGGGATAGAAGGCGGAGTTCCCACAGAAGAAACACCAGATGGCATGCCAGGTGTGAACGTCTTGATTTTTGCTATGTCAAAAAAGGATTTAGAGGCGCAATTGTTTAAAAGGGTATCCCAATGCGTACTGACCTCTGTCACAACAGCTTGCTTCAATAATTTGACTGGCGAGGAAAAGATAAGCATCGGAGGCAAACTAAAATACTTCGGCGACGGGCATCAGATGAGCAGGTTTATCGGAGAGAGGAAAATGTGGGTCATCCCTGTAATGGAAGGAGAGTTTGCTGTTGAAGAAGAATTTGATATCTTGAGAGGGGTAGGCGGAGGTAATTTTCTAATTCTGGGGAGGGACATCGACTGCGTTCTTGAAGCCTCCGAAAAGGCGGTTGAGGCGATAAAAAAGGTGAAGGGTGTAATTGCACCCTTCCCGGGCGGAATAGTGCGAAGTGGCAGCAAGATCGGTTCGCAGTATAAGTTCTTGAACGTGTCGACGAACACGGCTTATTGTCCCACGTTGAAGTCACTGGCCGAGAGCAAACTGCCAAAAGAAGTCAACTCCGTATTGGAGGTCGTTTTGGATGGCTTGGATGCTGATGGAGTACATAAAGCCATGAGAGAGGGAATAAAGGCCGCATGCACCGTGGAAGGAATCCTAAAGATAACTGCTGGGAACTATGGTGGAAAGTTAGGCAAGCATTTGATACATTTGCGTGAAGTGATGGCAGAATGAAATCGAGCCAAGGTCTAAGCGTAAACGAGATCGCCGTGGGTATCGCAGAAGAAATGATCCAGAATAGGGAAGAGCTTGGACTTGGTGTCTCAGTTTTGGAGAATGGGGCCACGATAATAGATGCCGGGGCTAAATCACCGGGCGGAATAAGAGCAGGAGTTTATTTTGCCAAGGTATGCTTGGGTGGTCTTTGCGATATTTCACTTGGGACGAACGGGCGATTCAACATATATGTATTCGTTGATAACCCAAAGGTTGCTTGCATGGCTTGCCAGTTTGCTGGTTGGAGTATTTCTGTAGACAAATACTTCGCAATGGCATCCGGACCAGCCAGAGCGCTTTCACGGGTAGAAAAGAAATTGTACGATACTATTTGCTGCCAAGACACTTTCCATAAGGCAGTTATAGCCCTGGAAACTAGGAAGGCTCCTGATGAGAAAGTATCGACTTTTATAGCGGAAAAATGTTGCATAGAGCCAAAAAACCTGTATATCTTAGTTGCGCCAACGGCGAGCATCGTCGGCAGCATACAGATATCGGCAAGAGTAGTCGAGACAGGAGTTCACAAACTCCATGAGCTTGGCTTTGACCTGGACAAAATCGTCTCTGGTTTTGGAACAGCACCAATAGCACCAGTCGCGAAAAATGATCTGGAAGCCATGGGAAAAACGAACGATTGCGTTCTCTATGGTGGAGTCACAAGATACTTCGTGGATTGCGATGATGCTGATGTAGAGCGAATCATTGAAAAGGTCCCTTCTTACTCATCAAAGGACTATGGAATGCCATTTCTGGAGACCTTTGAGAAATATAATAGAAACTTTTACGATATAGATCCCCATCTTTTTTCACCTGCAGAGATATACGTAAACAACATAAGAACCGGTAACAACTTCCATGCCGGAAAGGTGAATGAC
>JAQURP010000015.1 GCA_028715545.1 Methanocellales archaeon
AATTGGGGCTTTGGGGGGCAAAATGGGCTTTATGTGCAAAGCCCTTTGTTCGGTTAAATTTATTTATGAACGCACCTTGAAAAGTGAAATTGATGTCCAAATTAATATTGGATTCCATGGTGTTCATCCACGGATTTCGTTTAGATGGAGAATTGGTGACGGTGCCAGATGTAATGACTGAATTAAAGGATGAAAAATCCATCATGCTCTTCGAGATGGCTCAGGATGCAGGCATGAGGGTTGAGCAGGCTGAAAAACATTACATCAGTTTGGTTGAGAGAGAGGCAAAGAGGACTGGAGATTTCGATTCGTTATCTAAAACTGATATCAATTTACTGGCAAAAGCTCTTCAGTACGTGGATGATGGAGCGTATATAGTCTCTGATGATTACGAAATTCAAAATATGGCATCCAGACTTGGAGTCAGGATAAAACCGATAATCCAAAAAGGAATCCGAGATGTTTTAATATGGGAAAAACATTGTATTGGGTGTAATAGGTACTTTCCAAGTGGTAGCACATGTCTGGTGTGTGGCTCAAGATTGAAAAAAAAGGGTAAAAAGGAGAGGAGTGGATTTAGATGAATATTGAAGAACTGGTAAAAAAGGCGATGGAGCTAAGAAATAAGGGGCTGAGACCCGGAGAAATTGCCGATGAGCTTAATGTATCAAGCGAAACTGTCACATGGTTGCTCACTCGCCCTACTAAAGAAGCTCCCAAGGACATATTTGTGGATTGGAGTAAAATAGGATCAAGCTCACAAAGAATGAGTTACATTGCATCTGCGCTTACCGATATGGTCTTAGAATCTCTGGATAACGGTCTGGATATAGACGTCGTAGTTGGAGTTGCACTAAGCGGAATACCCTTTGCAAGTTTGGTTGCGGATGAGCTTGGAGTTGAATTGGCAGTTTTCCTTCCTAGTAAACACCGAGCTGAGCGGGAAGGTGTGAAGGGCACGTTCAGTCATAACTTCGCCCAAGTTAAAGGCAGAAAGTGCATCATAATTGACGATGTGATCACCACAGGGTCCACGATGAAAGAAACTGTTGAGGTGTTGGAGGAGCTGGGCTCGAAGCCTATTGCAATGTCGGTTATGATCGATAAGAAAGGATTGGACTCAATAGCTGGGATTCCCCTATATTCGTTGATCAAGATGAACAGAGTGGAATAAATATATTATTTTTATGAATCGCCAATCTTTTGCGAATCGCCATATAGAGGAGAAATGGCAGAGTTATTGGGCGAAATCAAGGATATTTGAAGCGGAGATAGATACATCCAAAAAGAAATTTTTTGTAAACTTCCCTTATCCATATATGAATGGCTACTTTCATCTGGGGCACACGTTTTCTTTGATGAGGGTGGAAGTGTTTGCACGATACAAGCGCATGCAGGGCTATAATGTGTTGTTTCCCTTTGCTTTTCATTGCACCGGCACGCCCATAATAGCTGCTGCACAGAGAATAGCAGAGAATGAGAAAGCTCAGACGGATATACTGAAACAAATGGGCATTACTACTGAGGAGGTCCCCAATTTTTCAGACCCGATATACTGGACCTCTTTCTTTCCCAAAGAAACGATGCAAGATCTTAAAAATCTTGGTGCCAGCATAGACTGGCGTAGGAGCTTCATCACGACTTCACTGAATCCTCATTATGATGCCTTCATCAAATGGCAGTTTAGAAAATTAAGAGAGGGAGGCTACGTTGTAAAAGGAGAACATCCGGTTGTTTGGTGTAGAAAATGCTCCTCTCCTGTGGGGGACCATGCACGTCTGGAAGGAGAAGGCACCACTCCAGAGGAGACATACCTGATCAAGTTCGATTTTAATGGTAAAGTGTTGCCAACTGCGACTTATCGACCCGAAACATCTTTTGGCGTCACCAATCTCTGGGTCAATCCAGATGCAGGCTATGTTGAGGCAGGCGTGGATAACGAGCGTTGGATCATATCAGAGGATATGGTTGAGAAGCTGCGAGCGCAAAAACACGTTGTGAACATATTCAGGCACTTAAAAGGCGAGAGTATGGTGGGAGAACGTTGCACTAACAAGGTAACCGGAGGACAAGTGCCAATTCTTCCTGCTATTTTCGTCAAATCCGGTACAGGAACTGGTATAGTGATGTCAGTCCCCTCTCATGCTCCTTATGACTACGCTGCACTGAAAGAGGTGCAGGAGAATCCACGAAAGTACGGAGTAACCAGTACTTTGGTAAAGGACATAGAGCCCATTTCGTTGATCAAAGTTCCTGGTTACGGAGCGCATCCTGCGATAGAGATAGTTGAAAAAATGGGGATAGCGAGTCAAGAGGACCAGAGACTAGAGGGGGCGACAAAGGAAATTTATAAGAAGGAATTTCATACAGGCATATTAAACGAGAACACTGGAAATTATGTGGGGTTGAAGGTTTTTGAGGCAAAAGAAAAAATTGTCAGCGATTTTATTGGAGAGAACAAAGCCGCGTTATTCTATGATTTATCCGAAGAGGTCATTTGCAGGTGCTTAACCAAATGCATCGTGAAAATAGTCTCGGACCAATGGTTTTTGAGATACTCAGATGAAAACTGGAAAAAAAGGACACATGAAGCCATGGACAATATGACGCTCTATCCTGACAAGGTTCGGAGGCAATTCGACTATGTCATCGACTGGTTGAAAGATTGGGCTTGCACAAGGGAGTTTGGGCTGGGAACGACGCTTCCATGGGATGAGAAATGGGTGATAGAATCCCTATCTGATTCGACGATATATATGGCGTACTATACCATTTCCCATTATCTGGAAGATGGAAGATATGGCATTGGGGCGACAGATTCATTTTTCGATTACGTTTTCTTGGGCGTTGGAAATGATGAGAAGGTAGCAAAAGACGCCCATATATCTGTTGAACTACTGAGAAAAATGAGGGCTGAGTTCGAATATTGGTATCCGTTCGATTTCAGAAATTCTGGTAAAGACCTTGTGCAGAATCATCTCGCTTTCTGCCTGTTTAACCACGTAGCACTATTTTCAAAGACATATTGGCCGCTTGGAATAGGTGTCAATGGATTCATTCAGATCGATGGATTCAAAATGAGCAAATCAAAGGGCAATTTTTACACTTTGCGACAGATTCATGACATGTATGGCGCAGATGTCACCAGATTGACGCTGATGTATGGTGGTGAAGGACTTGATGATCCCAACTGGGACACCGAGTTCGCAAAATCCATAGGTTCTAAGCTTGAGCAGTGGCAAGACTTTGCCCTTGAAAATTATGGCAAAGGCAGAACAGACCTAAAATACATCGACCGATGGTTCAGTTCCGTCACAAACAGGGCAATAAAAGCCACCCTAGAAATGATGGATACTACGGAGTTCAGAACAGCTCTTCAGAGAGGTTATTTTGACCTTCAGAGATATTTGAGATGGTATCTAAGAAGGGCTGGGCAAAACAGGGAATTGATGGATTGGTTTATCCTAACCCAGACCAAGATTCTCACCCCTTTCGTGCCGCATATATGTGAGGAGATATGGGAAAAATTGGGCAAAGAGGGTTTCATTTCTCTTGCAGGCTATCCAACCTATGACGAAGATAAAATCGACGATGAAATTGAGAGGGGGGAGGAGTTCGTCAAAGGTATCATAGATGATATTAAAGAGATCCTTAGCATAGCTAAAATAAGGGATAGCTCCACCGCATATATATACACTGCAGAGGATTGGAAGTGGAAGGTATTGGACATTGTTGGGGATAAGAACCTCGGCGATGCCATGAAAGAAGTTATGCAAGAGGAGAACCTGAGGAAAAGGGGTAAGGAGGTCTCAGAGTTCGTTAAGAGGATATTCTCAGACAGGATAAGCGTCCAGAGAATGAATGAAGGGGTTATATTGCGAGATGCAAAAGACTTCATCGAAGGAGAGGTCGGCTTAACAGTCAAGATAGATGCGGATTATGATCCCCAGAACAAAAGGAGACTCTCAATTCCTGGAAGACCTTCCATATACATAGCTTGAGCAAATACAAAAAGCAAGTTATCAAAAGCCAATCCTACAAAATTAAGCAAAGAATTATCACATCTGGAAATACGGATAAAATTATGGGAAACATGGGTTGTGGGGACAAACTACTTACTTGCTGGAGTACGAGATGAATTGTGCATTGAACCAAAGGATGAGATGATACTTTTTTTAGCTTAAAATACTGTAAAACTCATGTATTTATATTCATGTATTTGTATTCTACATATTAAAAAGAGAATTGTTCGTTATACATAATTATCCTCTTATCCTTGGTGGTAACTCGATATGTCTGAATTTATTATCCTATTTATTACAAATATTTATGACATGCTCAATTTGATATTCTGAATTCGATATTCGATGACAATATGGCTTTAAAAGCTTCGAATGACCGCAAAGCATTTAAATAGGATGCCCATCAAATATGATCTCAAGTTGGGGGTGGATATGTCACCAGAAGGCTAAAGTCTATGACTACTAAGTATATTTATGACCAAAGTCTTATAAAGGTGGACATTATATCACTTCAACAAAAGAAAATAAAAAAAGGGAGGTTAAAGAGATAATGAAGAATAAAATTACAGCCACGCTTTTAGTGACACTAATGGTTCTATCGATGTTCGCTGCGTTTGTGACACCTGCAGTGGCTGCAGTGGTTACCAGTCCGCCCAACGGAAGTATAGTATACGTTGGAGAGGACGTATCCATTTCGGTAACTGCGCCAGAGGTTGGCCCGGTTACAGTTCAAGGTCCATTTAAAACAAACCTTTGCACGGAATATGTTGAAGGAAAGGCAGTGGTTTCACGATCATTTACCCCACCAGCAACATGGTACACCAAAAATGAAGACGGTGGCTATTACAAAGTAGCTGACGTCGTTACTGGAGCTTCCTCAATCTTATATCTCAGTCCTGCTTCTATTTCATTACAGATAGATGATTTGACCACTAACACAAGGGATGTTACCAGCATATACAGAAACGACATGATAGCGATCAACGGAACGTCTAATCTAGAAGGCTACACTGTGGCGATTCAGGTGTATGACGGATTGAGCCCAATAGGGGCACAGATGACCGTTACAGTACAGAACGGCAAGTTCTCAGTCACCACATTCGACTCCGACATCACCGAAAAGAGCTATACACTCGAGGCAAAGGTCGTACTTGCCAACAGTGATGCTATAGCTACAAAGTCTTTCAACGTCTTATCAAAGACACTAACGCTGTCTGCACCATCAACGGTTGTGGAAGGAAATGAGATCACAATAACGGGTACTGCGACCGCAGCGCCAACGGTTACGGTTGATCCAGCTAAGGGTACTTTGCAAACGGTCTATTATAATTCAGTCACCAAAGGCTACAGCGTAAAGTGGAGCACTCAAAATGTAGTGGATGCAAATGTGGCGGCAACAGGTAACTACGAGATCAAGGCGGTAATAGCAGGCACGACATTAGAGCAAAAGGCAACTATCACGGTTATAGGCGCCACTTTGACCGCACAAGCAAAGGACACCGTATTACTGCTGAAAACAGACATCACAGGTGCGTCAAACAGGCAAAAGGACACCCCTGTGTTCATAGAAGTCACCTATCCAAATGGTACTGCCAAGTTCAACAATGCCAATGTCACAACCGTGGAGGCTGACGGGTCCTACAAGTGGACGATTCAAGGGACTTATCTGACCGAAAAAGGCACTTACAAGGTCAGGACATGGACAGATCTAGGCCGAAAGTGGTATGCAGATGCTGCAGCGAGCTTTGCGGTTTCAGATCAACAGGTAACGGTAACCCTGCCAAGTAAAGTGACGGTACTCAACGAGTTTACGGTTACAGGAACCGCTAATCAAGATGTGGGCACAAATATACTGTTATTCAAAGACACACCCTCTGTAGGCTATAACACTGGCTCCGCGACATATATTACCAGTGCAACACTGGACTCATCTAAGGCATTTTCCAAGAAGATATCAGCACCAGCTATTACAGGGTCCTATAAGATCACTGCAGTATTGGACACTGATAATGACGGAATATATGACACCGATGAGGCAAAGGCAAGTGCCAACATTCTGATACAGGCACCGACAATCGCACTCTCACCAGTTCAAGATGCAGCCGGAGCAGAAGATGTCAAGATCTCAGGAACGCTGGACCAAGATGACAAGCTTGGGGCAGCAGTCAACATCAAGATCAACGAGTTGGGACTTAACGTTTGGGGCAATGTGATAGGGGGCGAGTTCACCTACACATGGGATACCTCACGCAATGGGCCTGTCGGGGAAGTTCTCGAGGGGACCTATACCATGACCGTGGAATATACCTACGGTTCCAATACGATGCAAGTCTCAGGCAGTATAGTACTGGCTGAATCAACGCTTTCCGTAACTGCACCGACAAGAGTGGCTCAGAACGACGCCGTTGATTATACAATCATGTCTGGTCTGAAGGATGCCACTGGAACGGTCAGAATTTCCATAGCTAACATCATTCGTACAGACAACTTCGCCACAGGAACCATGAAGACAACCGACATGACCTACGACCTAGCAGGAATGGCTGATTGGGATGCTGCACAAGAAATCATAACTCCTGTCGTAGCAGGCACTCTGATCATAAAGGTAACATCCACCACGCCTACGACCATAGTGGCTGAAAGGACGGTAATCGTTGAGGCAGCAAAACTAACGGTCAACCCGATAGCGTCGGCCAAAGTCGGTACTGACGTAGTAATCACCGGAACATGCAACAGAGAGGACGGTACACAACTAGAGGTCGAATTAAAGGGCTTGGGCTTAACGCGTACAGTTACTGCAGGTACTGCGGATGGAAAGTACACTGCCACCTTTAACACGGTCGGTCTGCTTGCAGGCGACTACACGTTGAAGGTAACGGACAAGATGCTTGAAAACGCTGACGCTCCAATAGCCATTAGACCCATTAGCTCTCGAATGGCAGCCTCAGATGATGTCGTTGCGACCACAATGGTGAAACTCACATCAGAGGCAGCACCAACACCAGCACCAACACCAGCACCAACACCAGCTCCAACACCCAAACCTACACCAGCTCCAACACCGGCACCAACACCAGCTCCAACACCCAAACCAGCAGCAACTCCAGCTCCAACACCAGCTCCAACACCAGCTCCAACACCAGCACCAGCACCAACTCCAGCACCAACACTGCCACCCAGACCAGCTCCAACACCAGCTCCAACACCAGCTCCAACACCCAGACCAGCAGCAACACCAGCAGCAACACCAGCACCAACGCCAACACCAGGTGTACCTGGATTTGAGGCAGCATTCGCAATCGTTGGACTGCTAGCGGTAGCATATCTGGTTCTAAAGCGAAAAGAGTGAGCTGAACTGAACTAAACTAAACGAAGGGAGCAATCCCTTCTACCTTTTTCTTTTTTTTTATTTTTATTATTCTTGAGTTTTATTAGTGTTAACTTTACTTTAATATCTTTAAATTAGGTTACAACCTGTTAAATGACCCAATCCGTTGGTTTTGGATAAGAGTTATATAAAAATAAAAAGTAGTACCACTCTAGACTACCTTTACTGAATCAAATCGAGTTTTCATGAGTAAATTGAGGGCTGCTAAGGATTTGTGATCCTCAATCGCACTCCCAATATATTTACTTGAGCCTTTTATCATGATAAAAAGTTATATATACTTTATCTTTGTTTTATTAATGTAATTGGGATTTAACATCTCTGGATAAAAAAGGAGGTTGAAGATAAAATGAAGAATAAAATTACAGCCACGCTTTTGGTGACACTGATGGTGCTATCGATGTTCGCCGCATTTGTGACACCAACGGCAGCTGCTGTAGGGGATAACCCGCCGACTATTACACGTATGAAATTAGGGAAAGCCGTGTCTCATGGTGGAGCAGCGTATATCGGAGAGAACATAAGCATCGTCTTTGCTGATGCTGCAGCGACCGTCAGCATGACGATAGACGGCCCTTTCACAACCACTTCTTGTAATGATTACGAAAACCGTCCAACGACATTTTTGACGCCCGCTGGAGGCTCTACGGTATGGAAAACGAAAACAGAAAGTACTGGTTACTATCTCATACGGGATACCAATTCGGCAGGAGTCGCTCCAGCCGAGGATATAGCAGTATATATAACCCCACCGAGTCTGACAGTGCAGGTGGACGACATGACCAATAGTAAAAAGGACGTTACCACTGTGTTCAGAGGGGATACGGTATGCTTCGCCGGAACTTCTAACTTAGAAGGCTACACTGTAACCGTACAATTGTATGACGGTACAAGCCCACTACAGTCTCCTCTAACTGCAGTCATTAACGACGGCGCGTTCTCATGCTTGATGTTTGATTCAGATATCACAGAAAAGAGTTATTCAGTTAAGGCAACTGTAGCACTTGATAACGCGGACGTCACAGCTACAGATACATTCACCATCACAACAGGATCACTCACGATGACCGTACCGACAACAGTGGTCGAAGGAAATTACGTCATGATAACAGGCACTGCGACTGCAGCGCCAACGGTCACGGTTAATCCAGCCAAAGGTACTCTCACTGAGCAACAGTATAGTACTGATACCAAAGGCTACAGCGTAAAGTGGAACACTCAAAGTACAGTAACTGCAAATGTGGCAACAGCAGGTGTCTATGAGGTCAAATCGGTAATAACAGGCACAGAATTAGAGCAAAAGGCAACTATTGAGGTTGTACACGCTACGTTGACCGCACAAGCCCAGAACACCGTATTAAGGCTGAAAACAGACATCACAGGTGCGTCAAACAGGCAAAAGGACACCCCTGTGTTCATAGAAGTCACCTATCCAAATGGTACTGCCAAGTTCAACAATGCCAATGCAACGCTTGTAAAGGCAGATGGAACCTACAAGTGGGAGATTCTTGGGACTTATCTGACCGAAAAAGGCACTTACAAGGTCAGGGCATGGACAGATCTAGGCCAATGGTGGGACGCAGATGCTTCAGCAAGCTTTACTGTTTCAGATGAACAGTTAACGATAACCCTGCCAAGTAAAGTGACGGTACTCAACGAGTTTACGGTTACAGGAACCGCCAATCAAGCGGTGGGCACAAATATACTGTTATTCAAAGACACCCCATCTGTAGGCTATAACACTGGCTCCGCGACATATCTTACCAGCACAACAGTGCAGTCCTCTAAGGCATTTTCCAAGAAGATATCAGCACCAGCTATTACAGGGTCCTATAAGATCACTGCAGTATTGGACACTGATAATGACGGAATATATGACACCGATGAGGCAAAGGCAAGTGCCAACATTCTGATACAGGCACCGACAATCGCACTCTCACCAGTTCAAGATGCAGCCGGAGCAGAAGATGTCAAGATCTCAGGAACGCTGGACCAAGATGACAAGCTTGGGGCAGCAGTCAACATCAAGATCAACGAGTTGGGACTTAACGTTTGGGGCAATGTGATAGGGGGCGAGTTCACCTACACATGGGATACCTCACGCAATGGGCCTGTCGGGGAAGTTCTCGAGGGGACCTATACCATGACCGTGGAATATACCTACGGTTCCAATACGATGCAAGTCTCAGGCAGTATAGTACTGGCTGAATCAACGCTTTCCGTAACTGCACCGACAAGAGTGGCTCAGAACGACGCCGTTGATTATACAATCATGTCTGGTCTGAAGGATGCCACTGGAACGGTCAGAATTTCCATAGCTAACATCATTCGTACAGACAACTTCGCCACAGGAACCATGAAGACAACCGACATGACCTACGACCTAGCAGGAATGGCTGATTGGGATGCTGCACAAGAAATCATAACTCCTGTCGTAGCAGGCACTCTGATCATAAAGGTAACATCCACCACGCCTACGACCATAGTGGCTGAAAGGACGGTAATCGTTGAGGCAGCAAAACTAACGGTCAACCCGATAGCGTCGGCCAAAGTCGGTACTGACGTAGTAATCACCGGAACATGCAACAGAGAGGACGGTACACAACTAGAGGTCGAATTAAAGGGCTTGGGCTTAACGCGTACAGTTACTGCAGGTACTGCGGATGGAAAGTACACTGCCACCTTTAACACGGTCGGTCTGCTTGCAGGCGACTACACGTTGAAGGTAACGGACAAGATGCTTGAAAACGCTGACGCTCCAATAGCCATTAGACCCATTAGCTCTCGAATGGCAGCCTCAGATGATGTCGTTGCGACCACAATGGTGAAACTCACATCAGAGGCAGCACCAACACCAGCACCAACACCAGCACCAACACCAGCTCCAACACCCAAACCTACACCAGCTCCAACACCGGCACCAACACCAGCTCCAACACCCAAACCAGCAGCAACTCCAGCTCCAACACCAGCTCCAACACCAGCTCCAACACCAGCACCAGCACCAACTCCAGCACCAACACTGCCACCCAGACCAGCTCCAACACCAGCTCCAACACCAGCTCCAACACCCAGACCAGCAGCAACACCAGCAGCAACACCAGCACCAACGCCAACACCAGGTGTACCTGGATTTGAGGCAGCATTCGCAATCGTTGGACTGCTAGCGGTAGCATATCTGGTTCTAAAGCGAAAAGAGTGAGCTGAACTGAACTAAACTAAACGAAGGGAGCAATCCCTTCTACCTTTTTCTTTTTTTTTATTTTTATTATTCTTGAGTTTTATTAGTGTTAACTTTACTTTAATATCTTTAAATTAGGTTACAACCTGTTAAATGACCCAATCCGTTGGTTTTGGATAAGAGTTATATAAAAATAAAAAGTAGTACCACTCTAGACTACCTTTACTGAATCAAATCGAGTTTTCATGAGTAAATTGAGGGCTGCTAAGGATTTGTGATCCTCAATCGCACTCCCAATATATTTACTTGAGCCTTTTATCATGAAAATTCAAGCATTGTTACAAGTGGGATCATGTGAGGGGGACGATACTTCAGCTATTCTAAACCTTTTTTAGCCATGTCCCTGCGTTGCTTAGCTGTGTACCCGGTCGCTTTTAACAAGAAATCACGAAAACGCTTGTTAGTGTCCAGGATTGTTGCTTCATCTACGCCTAAATCAGACTTGGTATCGATAAATAGCTTCTTATTTGCCCATACGGTCATCTGTTTCATCGCACCGTAACTCAACGTGTATTTGTCGTCTACCTCAGTGATCTTGGCCGGAAAACAATTTTTTAGAACTATAAGTATTCTATCTTTATCTGGTTTGAAGCCTTTTTTAAAGGAGTATTCTTGGATTATTTCACCCCAAATCTTTTTTATGTATACGTGTCTTTCTACATGACTCATATATTTTATGGGCCCGTGGCTTAGTCCGGATATAGCACCGGCCTTCTAAGTCGGTGGTCGGGGGTTCAAATCCCCCCGGGTCCGTGAGATCGACTGAGATTCTGGCATAAAATCGGATATAAAGATGGAAAGGGGCGCTATTCTAAAATATGTTGCTGACCATCTTCATTGCAGGCGCGTTGTTGAAGAAGTACAATTTCTAATCACAAATTCTGTTCACATATCTCTCTCAGATATTCAACCATCAGTGATCGTTATTGTCGGCTTCAAAATAGGGTAAAGACTGATGGATTTTGATTATTCATATGGTATAGAGTTGCCGCGCTCATTGTAGGATAAACTCTTGCGACCCTCTGCGTAGTTGGTTTACATAAAAATTTGCATAAAAATTACGATATTTACAACTTTTTGGATGAAAAAACCGAAAAAGGATCATTGCTGATGCACACACACCCACATAAAACTGCGCCGATGCCATTGCAATATATATCTACTTATACTGTCGCAGTTGCAGGTTTGGGATATTCGAGAATTTCGATGTGAAATGTCTTATTTATTTTATTATTGTATTGGAATCGTCATCTCTTTGCTTTTATCCTAACGATGCTATTTGAAGGGGTCGATAAACATAAACACGTTAATGGGCACCAGTGGCACTCAAGAACCAAAGCACATCATGTGAAATAAGTGAGAACCATCCACGATCTAGAACTCAATTATTTTGGACCTTATGCTGGAGCAAATCTTCACATGGGAATCAAATGTTTCAATGGTGTTGGGGTTGCCCTATAGAGAATGTGGTACTAATTAACAAAAGGAATTTAAACCGATTAGATTGAGCTTTATTTCATCCTTCAGATCCTAAGATTCCGCGCAAACACAAATATAGCTAGTGCAAGAGCTGCAACTACGATCGATATCGCCAGTCCCCCTCCCATAGATATGATGGCGTTGACAGTGCTTGCGAGTTGCGCCGTCCGATATGATCCAAATACTAGGACATCTTCAGCGAATTCGGTGGCCATTCCTGCTTGCACCGGATCAAGGTCCTTTATTGCCTCCTCGGTCATTTCTCTGATCGTTTGGATCAACTCAGCGTGATCGATTTTGGCTCCAATGAAATTGTTTCCACCAAAGTTCACCGAATGCGTGTCAGTGGTCATCACTTCTGCCTCATCGACTGGTAGCGCTTTGATGATGGCGTCTCTCAAGCCGGGTACCATGTTATTGCCATCGATTAATATATAGGCACTTTTTTGACCAAGCACTTCAACGACTGCAACCCTAATTCCGAGGGCACCTATCCCTTTGTCTGGTGTGTAAATACCACTCCTTTTAGAAACCCCTAACTTAATTTTTCCATTTTTATTTTTATTTGCCAGCAGCCTTTCTGTGGCCTCTGAAGAGGCCTTGATGATGTCATAGGAGGTGTGACTTCCAGGCGTTATAACTTTTGCATAAGGTTCAGTACAGTTGTGTGCGTCTATGAGCGCAGCGTACTTGGCCCCCTTGACTCTTGTCTCTGCCATAGCGGTCAATCCCACTGCAAACTCTATGTCCTCAGTAGGCGCCGGGCATTGGGAAGAGGTGAGCAATATGGAATCTCCAAATCGCTGACCCAAAATTGTGGTAGTGCCTTTTTTTACCCTGACAGACTTGGATCCCAACTCAGTATATGCCACATTTTTCAACGCCTTTTTTGCAGCAGACACTACCTTCGGTATTTCGTCGTCGGACACCAAATTGAAATCATGATATGCAGGACCATGGGGTACGAAGACCATGCTATCAAAGTTTTCTGTTATCATGGCTGGTAAATTACCCCCCCCGATCTCCCCCATCAATCCAGGATGAATATTGGGAATTACAAATGTTGCCTTGTCTTTGTCATCTCTCTTAAAGCTTAGAACCGTGACAGGCGCATCCACGTATTCTCCCATTTCCTTGAAAAAGTCTTCTATCCCGGAGGATCCATCAGCCGTATGGGTGATGAAACCTCTCATAAAATCAAGACCACTCGCTCCAAATGCTTTTTTCATCGGTGCATCGATGTATCTTGCAAATAAGTAGAATGCGAGGACAAATATTATGCATCCAAAAATTAAGTTTGTATAGTGGGCCCCACTATGAGTGTATAACGAAAGGAAGACGCCCCCAAAAAGCGTTTGGAGTGAGGCAGGGATCATCATTTTCCATACGTTATTGCTTGATATCAACAGAAGTATGACCGTTCTCATTGCAAAAACGACGCCCAATGCCATTATGTAACCCTCAAGTGTTGCTGAAAAAAGTGCTCCGGTTATGCAGAAAATTCCAATGATGATGGTGCCTATAAGGGAGAGCAACGATGATCTGTTAAGCGTCATGTTCCCGCCAAATGTCTGGGTTAGTGGCGGGGAGATCAATGCAGAAATTGTTGCTGGTATGCCTATCAAAAGTAGGCCTGCTCTGATATCAGACCACCCTCCATAATCGAAGCTTATGCCTACTATGGGGGAGAATAGCAGCAAAAAAAGAAGGGAATATGTCCATTGTGGCGCTTTAAATAGGTATTTGGAAAGCTCAGAAACCCGATTGTCCACTCCCTTTTTCATGGAGATCACTTGCCTATCAGCCTTGTCTCTAAAATCTCAAGAGTTCCATGATCACCATACCACTTTTTTTTGGTTGTGACCAACTCGATTTTTTTGGAGAAGAATGGGGCATCCGTCACTAATGTCTCATACTCACCACCCTCTCCGCCGATATGTACGCCATACCTCTGGTTTAAAATCTTTAAGTCCTCTATTGTTTTTTCATCCATCTTTCGACCCAACCAACTTTCATTTAAACCAAAGGCAGCTACATGCGTTATAAGGATATTCAAATATTTTATCATCTCTCTGAGTAGCACCTCTGGATCCTGATGCCATAGGGGGGCATATACCTCAAGACCCATTTGATTACAGACTCGCTCTACGCGCGATGCCTGGTATTCGGATTCTATCGCCCCTAAGACTACGCCCTCCACGTCTACTTTAGATAGCGCTCTCTCCAGGTCCCCCAACTCATACTCTTTCTCACCAGTCGATTCTTCGATGAGGAGGGGAATTCCGCTTAATTTGGAGAACAACTCTGTCAGATGAATATTTGGCGTGTGATACATATATGAGTTCGGATTTTTGGATTTTATCGTGATAAGGTCAGTTATATCATGCCCTTCTTGGAGCGCCTTGTACATAGCAAAGGCAGAATCCTTTCCCCCTGAAATGAGTGCTGCTAGTTTCATATCGTCTCATTCATATCATATCGTCTCATGAAAAAATCGCTCGTATCTTTCTTTCATCTGATCCCAATTTGGTAGGTTGGTCTGGCCCCCCTTCTTTTCCACAACAAAGGATGCAACCGTGGCTCCAATTTTCCCGCAGGTCTCCAGGTCGTGACCTTTCACAAATCCGATTAGAAATCCGGCTCGATATCCATCGCCAGCGCCGGTTGGATCTACCGAACTCACCTGAACTGGGGGGATTTCAATTCGCTCACTTCCATATATCTGGCTGCCGTCTACTCCATAGGTAACCACCACCGTCCCAACTTCATCTATGATGTCTGAGAATGATCTGGCAGTCATGCTGCATAGTCGTTGAATTTCATGTCTGTTTGCAAACAATATATCCGTATCACTGAGTATTGAGCTCAAATCCTCTGCAGAGTATTTCACCAGATCCTGCCCGGGATCAAATGAAACGAATTCCGCAGTCTTAGCCATTTTTACGTTGAATCTGGGGTGAGCAGTAGCGATGTGAACGATCTTTGCTTTAGGAATCTCCAATTCCGGAAAGCGATAAGATGCCCCCCAATAAAAATAAGTGATCTGATTTTGATTTTCGTCATTAAATATATAACACCTCGCCATTTTTTCTCCTTCAAATTTGACTAGATGGTCTAATTTAACGCCTAAATTTTTCAGATGGCTTTCGTAGCCAGAATGGCTGAAATCCATGCCTACCGGAGATGTTAGTTCACATTCCCCGCCCAAACTTACGATGGCAGCAGCGATATTAGCGGCACCGCCACCATAAAATCTTTCATAGTCACTAATATAAGTGGACGAATTCATTTCTGGAAAGCCTGGAATGCTGAAGATGTAGTCCAGGGCCACATGCCCAACGACTGAAATTTTTTGCATCAGACCACTTCGATGACATCGATTACCTGTAGTGGGACATTTTTCAATGCCTTTCCTATCACCGTTTTTGCTATACGGGATGCGTGTTCATCACTTTCAGCATTAAAAACCTTGATCCCCAATGTTAATCCCACCAGTGCTGTATTTGCGGATTGGAACACGCTATCCAACTCCTCTTCACATGCCGGACACGTCGTAGATCCGACCTCTATGTCTACATAATCTAATTTCGGATTCAGTCTTTTTCCGGCTTCCGAAACAGCTATGCTCATCGCATCATTTACACTTTCAACGTCTCGTACCAGCCATGCTGCCTCTAACGTGACATAATAGTCCATCTTTTACCTCTATTGTTATCCTCTTTGGTTACGATTGGGACCGATTTTCCCCCATGCTTGCTTTTTCGAGTTCGGATATCCACAAGAATGGGGTGCTCAATGTCATTGCTGACCAACAATGCCACTCCGGGTTGAAGTCTCTTTATTTCCTCTTCCATACCGGAATAAAAACCCTCCAGACCTTTGCTGATAGCCTTTAGGTCGTTGGGATTAGTCACCTTGAGGATTATCTGTGTATTGCACTGCGATAAAACGCTCTTGTCGATGAGTGCCGGTCGCTGTGATACGACCATGATGCCCAAGCCAAATTTCCTTCCTTCAGCTGCTATGGTCCGAAGAATGTTGCTAGACACGCTTTTCTCGAGCCCTTTCTCCGGACAGAAATTATGTGCCTCTTCAACCACCAGCATGGCTGGCGGTATCTTCCCCCTTTTTCTTGCTTGGAACAAATCATTACAGAGACGTGCAACGATTATGCCTTGTAGCTCTTGCGTTACACCCCCCATATCTATAATCGATGCTCTTCCCCTTTGAATCAGCTCCTCTATTGTTGTTGGGCTAGAAGACAGTATGCCTGTTTCACGTAGAGACTCCAATGCATTGATAACGTTCCATTTTGCCTTGCTCTCCTCCTCTTTACAGAAACTTATAATATCGTCTATCGTGTACAATTCTATTTCTTCTTTTACCCTGTTGATGGCTTGGTGTAGAATCCCCATTTGTATGTTAGAATTGATGGCGGTCATTTGGGCCAAGGAATTGGCGCTGAGATTGATCTCATCCAAGCGGAACACCTTGTCAGCATTTTTATTTAATGTCAAATTCGCAGGCGTATATACGACAATTTGTGATCTATAGTTTTTAGGAGTGATGCCAAATCTTTCCGCGCCTTGCAAATCTGTGTTCTCATACTTCAAAGAGACATATTCCCCATGGGGATCGATTATCAGAAGCGGCACATCCTGCTCCATTAACTCCTCGATTATGACGCCAGCAGTGTATGACTTCCCGCTGCCGGTTCTTGCCAAAATAGAGCAGTGCTTTTGTACCAGTTTATTCACATCCAAGTGGACTGGCACATCCTGTCCCTGTAGCAATCCGAGGTAAATGCCCTCATGAGCGAGACCAAGTGTGCTCTGTACTAGCTCCCTATCTGCCTCATATACTCTATCGCCCGGGGAGAAAGGTGTCTTTGGTGTCATGAGCATCCCTTGGGCATTCTTGGATCCGATTACGTTTGCCTTTGCGACAATCTTCTCATCTGAGCTTCTCACTCGCGTACCATCTGCGGCACTAATGGCTGTATCAAGGGAATAGGCCTCGCTAGATCTGGTGACGGAGATGACTTGCGCCAGCACCCAGCCATTTGATTCATGCCATACCTTCACATAACCCGTTTGACTGATAACTTGACCGTCGGCAACGGCAAATTTGAAACCAAGCGATCCGGTTTCTCCGAATATGACTCCGATTGGACCTCTGGGCATTACGATACCTCACCTGTTATCTCCGAAGGTGCTCCGGCAAGCTTTATGAGAGCTTCCGCCTCTAAAAAGTGCAATTTTCCTGGAAAGACCATGCTCTGAAGGGATGGTCCAAAGTCATATTTCTGCAATCGATCTACATAATCCGCTTTCACCACGGGGTCTTCTGAGCCAGCACGTGATATTCCGACTGCTATTCCGTTTATCACTTCCTCTTTCCTTATCCTCTCGACACTAAGTAGGAGCTCAATCGCCTGATTTATCGTCATGTACTTTTCCTTTAGGTCCATGAATAATAATGTGTGTAGATTATGTTCCTTGTTGACTTTAATTGTATCGTAAGGGGCTTCTGATATTTGTTTTTTGTAGGGAAATGCAACCGTGGCCGACTTGCCAAATCTGTAGTTCTGCAATCCTGTCAGTCCACACACAGCAGAGTATATCGAAGGTCCATGAATTATTCTGGTCCTGATGCCTTTATCTATGGCTCTAAGCCTGAGGTCTACGTGTGTTGTTGCAATCATGGAATCGCCACTCGATAAGAAGACCACATTTTGATCTTTCGCACGTGCCAGTATCTGATCTGCCTGTTCGACATCCTCTCTGTCGACCACAACTATCTTTTTCCCATACAAATGCTCCATGGCGCCGATTGTAGTTCCTGTGAGGGCAGAGGTATAGAATTCAGCAAAAACGAGATCGGCATCTATTATCGCCTCAAGACCCTTCAGCGTTATGTCCTTTTCGTCGTATAATCCTAAACCTATAAATGTAAGCATTTCATCCCTTCACCACATTTGTGAACATCGGCATCAAATATCTTGGTTTTCGTATGATACTAAATTTATTGGCTTATTAGTAATTAAACTATGTAAATAGGTGTGTTTAGGGTAAATAGAGCTACCCCTCTACTTCTTATGGAAAAACAATCTATCAGTTCACAAAGCTATTCACAACTATTCACAACTTGTGGTCATTTGAATACTGAAATAAGGCATAATATACCCATTTAATGCTTAAAAGGACTATTTTAAGGCCATAATAGCTTTTTGATTTGTTAGAACCTCTATTTCAGCTGAAAAGTATATATAGATGGCACATATTATTATTCACATGCTGTTCACACAACAGCTTCACATCTAGAGGGGATGGGACACCAAAGAGGGGGTGCATGACGAAGATAAACCTTGAGATCGTTGATGGCGATATGAAAACCACCGTCATATTTGAGGGCGATCTCGGCAAAAAAAGAGTGCTTCAGCTTATTGATGCTCTGGATTTCCAACCCACATCCACCGAGACTTCTTCACGCACCCTCTCTGATTCCTTGGACTTGAAAATAGCTGATGAGAAGCTGACGGTCAAGGAACGACTGAGACTATTTCTAAGGTACGAATACCCAAAGGTCTGGTTCACTTCCATAGAAGTGCGAGAGCATTATGGGCGCGTTTTCGAAAAGAGACCCTTGAGCACCGTTTCCACCTATTTGGCAAGAATGTATAGAGAAGGTATTCTAGAGCGCCGGGGCAACCGAGTTCAACGGGAATATCGATTTATCCATGAGGAGTCAACTGACCAAACAGCAGCCCAAGGTATGGCATTCCATCTCTAGCTTTACTTTATTATTCATCAGGAACATCTATTCTTGAGGCCATATCGTGAGATCTTCATGTGTTAAGGTTCCAAAGTCAAATGGCGAGACCTTTCGTAAAAAACTGATCGAAATTGGCGCTATGGATACTTCTCTAAAGATCAAGTCAGATGACCTATTTTTGTATATTCCCATCTTTGACGGGTCACTTGCGCCGGCTGTAGCGGATGTAACAATTGAGCAATTTGATGCAGTCAAAAAACCAAAGTCAATCGAGGAAATTATTGGCTTTTCGCCTTCCTATGAGATCATCGGCGATATAGCGATTCTCCCAGAAGGAAGTATTGACGTTGGTACGGCGCTTCTCAAGGTACATAAGAACGTGAAAACGGTTCTAGTTGCCCTTTCGCCAGTGGAAGGTGAATTTCGTGTACGGCGTTACAGGATACTCGCGGGTGAAAATCGAACCGAGACCGTTTATAGAGAGTATGGTTGTATGTATACATTGGATCTTCAGCGCATGTACTTCAGCCCCCGTCTTGCAACAGAACGCGCCAGGGTAGCTGCTCTAGTCAAACCAAAAGAAACTGTCATAGACATGTTTGCCGGTGTTGGGCCTTTCTCCATTCTAATCGCCAAGCGCGCCGAGCACGTAGTTTCTATCGACAAGAATCCGGATGCTATCCTGTTTCTACGCAAGAACGTGGCTCTTAATTCCATATCTAACATCCAGGTCATCAGAGATGATGTGCATGAAGTTTCCTCTCACCTAAAAAGTCAAGGGGATAGGATCATCATGAACCTGCCCCATAATGCACGAGAGTACCTAGATGATGCAATGGTCATGGCAAAAACCATGGCTACGGTCCATTATTATGACATCCAGCCAGAGAATTCATTTGAAGAAGCCCTTGAAACGATCAGGGAAGCTGCAACACGTAATGGTCGTGATATCAATGTATTGGGCATAAAAAAGGTAAGATCATATGCCCCTAAAAGTTATAACATCTGCGTTGATTTTCAGGTGATGTAGAATAACAATTCTTAAGTTAACCTAAGAAGGATTATCTTCCCTTATCTTATATTAAAGCCCAGCCGTCGTGGCTTAGTGGTAGAGCGGCCGCCTCGTAAGCGGCAGGTCGAGGGTTCAATCCCCTCCGACGGCTTTATGCAGGTGCAGATGGAGGTTCAAACATCGAAAGAGACCGAGCTTGTGGATATTACAGAAAGGGTCAAAGGGTCAATCGAATCAGAAAACGTTAATAACGGCTTTTGCGTCGTATTTTCAAAACATACCACGACAGGAATAATCATTAACGAAAATGAGCCAAGACTAAAGGAAGATATTCTGAACATGCTTGAAGAGATCGTTCCCAGTGACAAAGACTATCTACACGACGAAATAGATTCTAATGCGCATTCCCACCTCAGGTCTATACTCTTGGGATCAAGCGTCGTAGTGCCTATTGAAAATGGTTCCCTATCGCTGGGTACATGGCAGAGCATTTTTTTAGTGGAATTGGACGGTCCGAGAAGAAGGACCGTTAATGTCAGCATTATGAAGTAGCATTATGCAGAAAGGAAGGCTAACGTTCAAATAAGTAAAGAATTATCTATACAAACAAGCGGGGGTCGCCAAGTCTGGTCAAACGACCTTTTGGCTGACGGCTGGCAAAAAGCTTGACCAAAAGGGGGACCATAGGCGGTAGGCTCAAGATCTACTCTCATAGGAGTTCGCGGGTTCAAATCCCTCCCCCCGCATCTTGCTTTATGGCCAGAAAGAAGGCGGGAAATCAGGAATTTGTGGTTCTTGGCTATTTTGCTGGGATGCTTGACGAACTTATAAGGGCACAACCTTAAACAAAAATAGTGATAATTATGGTACTTTGTGCCCATATACTATAACAAAGAAATTTATACGGGCACTTCTTTTAATAAAATCCGATGACTTTATATATTCTTGTGCCCATACAACATGCATGGTCTATCTGGAGAAGATTGAGAGGGGAAGCAAGACCTACTACTATCTCACGAAGAATTTTAGAGTTAGTGGAAAAGGATGGAAGAAACTAAGGAAGTATGTGGGTGACAGTCCCCCTTCTAAAGAGCAGACCAAGAAAGCGATTGAAGAGATTGAGGCAGATGCACTGAAAAAAGGACTCATGAAGCCCGCCTCTAAATACGCTTACCTGAGCGATGAGGAAGCAGAGAAATTGCAGGATTTGAAAGAAGTTTTTAACAAATGGTGTGGGAAACTAAGTGCTGTTGAGAAAAAGAAATACGAAGAAGACTTTGTCGTGAGGTTTACCTATAACTCAAATGCTATCGAGGGCAACCGTTTAAGCCTTCGTGAAACAAGCATGATTTTAACCGAGAACATAATCCCTGCCGGTGCTGCTCCTAATGATTACAATGAAGCAGTCAACTCAAAACACTGCTATGAATTTATGAAAGGATATGCTGGTGAATTCAATCAGAAGTTTTTGCTGAATATTCATGAATTGCTCACAAAGAACACTGACTGCAAAATTGTAGGTGGTTACAGGGATCATGAGGTCAGGATTTCAGGTTCTGAATGGATTCCCCCCACTCACAAAAAGGTCAAAGAAGAAATGAAAAAAGTCTTCCAGTGGTATTATTCTGCCAGGAAGAAACTGCACTCTGTTGAATTAGGCTCAATCCTGCACAACAAATTGGTAAGGATTCATCCGTTTGCCGATGGTAACGGGAGAACTTCAAGGGTCGTTATGAACTGGGTGCTAATGAAGAACGAATTTCCAATGTTTTACATAGAACTAAGGGACAAGATGAAATATTATGAAGCGGTCGAAGAAGGGGACAAAGGCAGTGATAAGGCGATAGTTCATTATATTGCCAGGGTGCTGATGGAACAGCATACTTCTGATTCAAAGGGTATCGGGACTTAATTTATAGGAAAATAAAATCTATGGACGGAACTAAACGATCGAATATCAAGCCCGGGATAAGAGTGGCAATTGTGCTTAAGAAGGATCAGCGCTCAGGAAAGCTGACGGAAGGCATAGTTAAAGACGTTCTCACGAATTCCGCAAAGCATCCTCACGGGATCAAAGTCCGACTTATGTCAGGCGAAATCGGCAGATTGAAAGACGTTTTACGGTAGGATATCCTGGTTTTCATAATATCGATTAAAGGATAATCCGGAATTGGTTAATTCGATCTTGGGCATTTTAGCACCTTTAAAACGATAGGCACCTTTAAAACGATAGGTTAAATAGTTGATTAATCAACTATATAGTTGATAAAGCAACAGTTGATTAAAATGCTTAACGAAGCTGAATTAAGGATAATCTCTGCCTTCTTTCCAGAGGGCATAGAGAGAGCTACAAAGGAGATAGAAGACCGTTCAGGCTACTCCCATGAACGTGCTTATTCAACTCTTAAAACTCTGGAAGAGAAAGGTGTTTTGTCAAAAAAGAAAGTGGGAAAGGCACTTGTTTACTCCATTAAGAAATTCGATGACATGGTTTACCTTTCTTTTGCTTATCACTCCCTAAACAGAAAGGACCGTTTCATCAAAAAGTACTCATCTGTCTGGGGGGCAATTGAAGAGTTCATTAACAAGACAAAACTGGAAATGGTCGTGCTGTTCGGAAGCTACTCAAAAGATGAAGCAAAGGAAAAAAGCGATGTTGATTTGCTGTGCGTTAATGGAAATTCAGAAACTGAAAAGATTGCTTTGTCTTTAAGGCACAAATATAACTTGCGAATGAGTACCGTTATTGTCCGCAAAGAGGATTTCCAAAACATTAAATCAGAAAATCCAGAGCTGTGGGACGATCTGATAAAATTTGGAGTTGTTTTGAAAGGACAAGAATTATTTTACGATTTGGTTTACAGGTGGAACAGATGAAGAAAGACGTCAATTGGTTCGTTCAGGAAGGATTACTGGCAAAAACGCCATTCGTACGGAAATTAGCGCCAAGGTTTATTGAAAAGGCAAAGAACAACCTCATAACGTTGAGCATACTCTTTGACCTTCACAATGATAAGGGAGCAAGAGAATCTTTGGATGTTCCAGAGGATTATGATTCCAGCGAATGGGTCGTAGTCTGCGCTTACTATGCGATGTATATGGCTGCTTCAGCCACTCTTGCCACTATAAGCTACAAAAGCAAAAATCACACAGCAACAGTTCTTGCTCTTGAAACGTTCTTTGTGAAGAAACAGCTACTGGAAGAAGATTATCTTGATATGATTGAGAAAGCCCAGTTGGAGAAAGAATACGTGGATGATTTGAATCTTGCAAGGGACAGAAGGGAAATAGCGCAATATAGCGTCACAAAAGAAACGACAAGAAGAATTGCAGAAGAAATAAAGGAAGACGCTTACAAGTTTGTAGAGCGGATGGAAAAGTTGGTTGCTGACCTGGAAGGTCATGATTATGAGCGATGATAAGCTTTAGAAAAATGGATTGCTTGGAAATCGTGGTTTGTCTGTCTAATGAGAGATGACTTTAAAAATTCAAATTAAGTTTTTCTTAAAGGGTTGTTAACTGTTTTATTTTTTTTTTTGGTTTAATGTTGAAACCTTTTCGGTAAGACCTGAGATAGCAAAAGTTTAAGGCTTACTTACTCACTTTTTTTTCGACTTCGCTTTTCTTCTTCCAAAGATTTTTGTGGTTTTGAAAGGCTTAAGATTTAACGCCTCTCGAGCTTTGTTGGCATCTTTAAATACTCCTGGTTCTGTGAAAAGCCAAAAAAAGTTTTCTTCTAATGTTTGAGAATCGATCGAATTTGTAATACTTTCTAAGAAATCTTCTAATGATTCATTTTCGGTTAATGCTTTACGAAAATCTGATACTAAAATATCTGGAATCACATATTTTTTCAAACACTCAAAAAGATAGTTATTTTTTAATTTTTCTGTTATTAATGCCTCCTCTATTCTCTTAGTCTCTTCTTCGATTATTTCTGCCGACTCATCAGGAGAAACCTTTGATACAACCTCCTCAAGATAGCGTTTCAGAGTTTCGCTAATTTCTGAGAGTTGAGTAACTTGTGACGCTAAAGAAGAAATCTGAGTTTGTTTTGAACGTTGATTAATTAATTCTCTGAATAATCCTGCCCATTGCTCTTTCAACCAAATCTCGATATCACCATACCGATCGAACTGAAATATTGGATTGTTTTTTGGCTGTGAAAGGATGTATTCAATCAAATTAAAAATGTTAATTGAATCAACATGAGCGTATTTGACGGATTTGTTGTTTTTGTTATTCAAGTACGTTTCATAGTCAGAATAGACTGCTTTATCAATCAAAATATACGTCGGAACATCCATTTCAACTGAGCTTAGGTATTCTTTTTTTGTTATACTATCATATCGATCAAAGAATCCCTTTGGCATTTTCTTCTGCTCTCCGCTCGCTTCTGAGCCGTATCTCCCGCCGATTATGATAACAAAGATATCTGCATTTCCTGCTTCTCTATAACAAGATTCATCGAGAGGAATATCTGGTGTAAAGGCTATGTTGCCTTTTTCTGAAAGAATAGCTTCAAAACCAAGTGATTCAATAAAGTTTTCGAGAGAAGATCTGAGGTGCTTCAAATCATAGTACGTCGAACTTACAAAAACTTTGGGTTTAGCCATGTTCTCTCTCAATAGATTTTGCCTTATAAGAGCCAATTATAAAAAGTCACTTTAAAAACTTTTCGTTTTTGAAAATTCACATGTATTTTTGGGTAATCTCACCAAATTTTGAAAACCATTGGTAGTTTACAATTTACTTCGATTCTCTTTGTCTCGATTATTATTTCGATAACGAACGGTTCGAAAACGTAATATTTAAATAGTTGTTTTGATAGTGTATGGTGTCATGCTTGGTCCCTGGAGATTTTCGTCCCACAACGGTAAAGGAAGGGGGTTGCTTACACTGTTTGTTCTTCACTCCCTGAGCAAAGAGCCCAAGTCAGGCTATGGCTTGCTGAAGGAGATAGAGCGAAAAACGAAGGGATTATGGATGCCAAGCAAGGGGACCCTGTATCCCATCCTGAGACAATTAAAGG
>JAQURP010000016.1 GCA_028715545.1 Methanocellales archaeon
CTCATTCGCTACCGTAATGTTGGATGAGGCAGCAATTCCAGCGATTGCATTTGTTCCATCGAAGTAATCACTCCATGCTCCTTTTTGCTGAGAAACATCCCCAAATACGGGTAAAAATCCTATGGATGGGAATATAAGCAAAGCTACAACCATGATGCATACAATTTTCCTTACTTCTGCTCTTCTTCTTTCCATCTTCTAGCCTTTTATCAAAATTTGGATATTGATGAGAAATCGTTTTTATTACGGCCGTATCCACAAATTCCCCCCTTAGCAGTATAGGTCGGGTTATTTTCTTTAAATTCCCTTTAAAGGACTGCTCCATTGCCCCCTGAAAATCACACAGCTTTCCACCAAGCCATTCATAACATGTTTTGTCTCTATTTAAAGTTTTGTAATTTCAGCAATATTGCTTAACTTAAGCAATGCTCTCATAAATAAACTATTTATGGTAGAAATTCAATAATTCTTAACCCTATACAATTGCTCATAAATAGGTATATTTTGGACATAATTGGACAATGTTGATCGTAGTTGGAGAAATAATATGTTTGGTCATAGTAGGTGGTAATGTTGGACGAAGAACAGGATTTTAAGATCTCTCAAAGCACTCTCCGACTAGCTGCCTGTTCAGGTCTGAGAAGCAGTATTCTAATCAGCTTAGTAGAAAAAGAGAAATCCTTGAGTGAATTACGCGATGAGATAATGGTGAGTTCAACAACTGCAATACATTCACTAAGAGAGCTTGAAAAGGATAAACTCCTTTATCAAAATGAAAAAAAGAATTATTTGCTAACAGAGATAGGCCGAATTATCACGTTGAAGCTAATTGATTTTATCGAAGCGATTGGTGTGTTGAAAAAGTACGAGGAATTTTGGCTTAATCACGACCTAAGCGATATTCCAGAATATTTTCTTGAGAAGATTGGGGTATTGAAGCGCTCCATTCTAGTGGGGTCTTCTGCCACTGACGTTTTAAAAATCTTCACCGAATTCGTTGATATGCTGAGAAATTCTAAAGAAATAAGGGGTGTAACTTCCATGTTTATCCCTGATTTCGGACCACTACTTAAAGAGCTTACTCTTGAGAAAAATGTTGATGTGAAGCTTGTAATAACAAAAGAAATATTGGAAGGACTTGATAAGGAAATCTTGAGAGAGATATTTGCCGACAAAAAATCTAAACTTGAACTATACGTAATGAAAGAACCCTTAAAAGTTGCTTTTACGGTTACTGATAGTTTACTTTCTTTTGGTTTGTTTAATTTTGATGGTACATACGATTGGAATAAGGATATAATAGACTCCACTAAGGAAGGTCTTAAATGGGGATTGGAATTGTTTGAATGGTACTGCAAGCGGTCCGATAAGTTTCATTTGTGATTTCCATGCAATTTCTAGTTGAGTGTTCAAATCCCTTGGGATATCTAACATTTATTTGTGGTGGAGCCAATGTCTAAAACATTAACTTATGGGTCTAAACAATTATACGAAACAGATGTAGCGATGGGTTTAGACTATGGGCTGCTCGATTATCTGTTATTCTATCCCCATCTCAAACTTAAAAGCATCCGTTCCTTGTTTGATAAATTCCTGTCATTCTTATCAGTAAGCTCCCTATTCATTGCCATAGTCGCCTTTTTGTTACCTTATTTTTCTTTCTTGCTTTATGAAGTGCAGATTAGTTTTAAATTGCTGATTGCCTCTTTCCTTGTTATTTTTGCCATATACAACATCAATAAATTAACCGATATAAAAGAAGATTCGGTAAATCTGCCTGAAAGGGCTGGGTTTATTGAAAAAAATAAACGTTTGGTTATCTGGGCTACGGTATCCTCTTTCATTGTTGCCTTGTCTTTATCTTTTTTACAAAACCCCTTTTCCATCTTTATAATTCTCTTTCCTTTCTTTATGGGAGTTATATACAGTATAAAAATATCCAACTTCCGACTGAAAGACATAACAGGCATAAAAAATATCGTAGTTGCAATGTCTTGGGCGGTATTAGGCGCTTTTATACCCTTAGCAGTTTCTTTTAGTGATTACCTTCCAATACTCTTGATTTTTTATTTCTTTTTCATTAAATGCCTCATCAACACGGTTGTATTTGATGTTCGAGATATCGAAGGCGATAGACTCAGTGGGGTGAAAACCATTCCTGTATTTTTTGGAAGACGTAACTCAAAAAATCTGCTCCTGGGACTAAACTCAACCCTCTTAGTCTGGCTCGCATTTTCCTATTTTATGGGCTTTTTCCGCCAATACCTTATCGTCTTAATCTTTTGCGTTTTTTATGGATACTGGTACATCCTTTATTTTTGTAAGGATAAGTTAAAAATAGGGACTTCAGTTGATTTGCTCGTGGATGGTGAATGGATAATAATTGCAATGCTGGCCATAGCCGTTACTTTGCTCTGAGCTTGCAGGAATAAAGTTTTGTTTTATTATGTTGCCTTTTGTTACTATTTATTACAACACTAATCTAACAATACGGGCAAGCATCCAAATGAGACACTCATACCTATCTGCCTCTCCCATTTAGAAACTTCCTTTATTGCCCTAAAAAATCTGTGGCGATTTTTTTTTGGAGTCTTTAAAGCTGGTTATAAACTGGTTATGACTTACAGCTACTTTTTAAGCGCCTTTTTTATCAGATCCTCCTCTTTCTTCCTATATACACTCTTGATTCCTTCCTTGCTATCTTGCCATTGGATTCCACGAATTATCACCACCGGCGTCCCCCCAGAAGCTTCACCCATTAACAGATTCGCAAAACCAGCCAGTTCATCTACAACCGCCTCTCTCGTCACTTTTAGCTCTCTGCCAAATAGGTCTTTTTCGCCTCTCCAGTCCTTAATAGCTGAGATGCCAGCACATCCAATTGCGATGCCTGTTTGCCCAGTTCGGAATGGTCTGCCGCATGTGTCTGAGATGATGACTGCAATGTGTTTGCCAGTTGAATCCCTGATATTTTTTGCACTTCTATCTGGATATTCTGGCAACAAAATTACAAATCCGTCCCGAATGTTCGATCTATCTATACCTGCATTCACGCATATATGACCTATTGGGGTCTGAACCAGCAAAAAAGGATTCTCGATCAGAATCTCCTCGCTTTCATCCAATACCGCTTGGACAAACCTTGGGTCCTCCTCATTTAGGCGTGCAATCCTCTTGGCGTCATAGCTTGGCTCTATATCCTTTAGGCGTAGCACTCTACCCTCAGACTTTGCAACGACGGTAGAGGCGACTACTATGATATCTCCCTCCACTGGTTGGGCTAATTCGGATATTATATTACCCAGGTCATCCCCACTTTCGATCTGCGGAACCCCTTTAACTATAAAAGCTTCAGCTCTCAAGATTTCGCTCCATCAAGTTTGACCTCAACTCTTTGGTATCCATTATAACTCCATCCCTCTCTGGCGTTACCAGGATATCCCTGTTAACAGCCAGACCCTCTACACTATTCTTACCTTCATTTCTGCCAAGGTACTAAAGCTTGCTGATAATATTTTGTTCTCTCCAGGCCCCATCATTTCCGAGAAATAAATCGTGTAACTTTCTATCCTTTCTTCTTCATCCAGAGTTTTAAGATAAAGGTTTGTTGCAAAATTGTCCAATCGGACGCATTTAGCATAGCATAGCTTATAACTTTTTCAGAAGTGATATTTGAACACCAATCTTTTCCACTTCTAGCCTGTGGTTGAACTTCGGCGTAGTCATGGTTGTTGTCGATGTGGGCGCTGGCTTTTGCATAGGTGTTGGACTTGCTGACGAACTCAATAACATCCGCCATATAAGTGCTAGACCAGACAACAAAGATAACAGTGATTATGACTAGTAGTATAGGCTTAACGTCTTACCTTTTATTCAATCCCCTTTACTATCTCTGCACCACCACCGGGTTGGGTTATAAAGGGTTCGCTTTTTATCCCATTGCGATTGAAAGCATCCACCATTGCATCTGCTATTTCATCCCTTCTATCAAGCTCACAGACGGCGATCATGGTGGGACCAGAGCCGCTGATCGTTGCACCTGCTGCACCTGCTTCTAAGGCACTCTCCTTCACATCCGCGTAACAAGGAATGAGCTTTGAACGCACTGGTGTTATTATGCGATCTTGCATGCTCCTCCCAATAAGTTCCAGATTTCCGGTAACCATGCCAATGACCAACGAGGATGCATTTCCGACGTTGAAAACTAAATCTTCCAGCGGTACTTTTGGAGGTAGTATGGATCTCGCTGCCCTTGTCTCAACAGAAATATCTGGTAATACCACAATGATGCCGATATCAGGCGGTTCCAGTTGGATTACATTTTCGCCATTTGCGATCGTAAATCCACCGAGTAGAGCTGCAGCAACGTTATCTGCATGTGCTGCTCCGGACACGACTTTTTCACCTTTAACTGCTGCCCTGATAAGTTCGTTTTCTGAAAGTCTGAGATCAAAGAGTTCGTTTAGGCCCAGGGCTGCTCCAACTGCGCTAGCTGCAGAAGATCCAAGTCCGCTGCAGGGTCTGATTCCTTTATGAACCGTAATTTTCGCATTGCATCCCAGCTCTGATGCGGTAATTCCTGCCGTGTTCTTTGCGGGATCTGTGGAAATAAGGTCTCTGCCAACTCCGTCGACTTTTATCTCCGTTACATCCTGGGGCTCAAGCTCGATGATGTCATATGGGATTTGCAGTGCTATGCCAAACACGTCAAAGCCCGAGCCTAGGTTGGCAGACGTTGCAGGTGCCTTTACCTTGATATGATCCATCGCTAACACCCTTTGATAAAAATGTCCATCAATCTGTATCCTTCCTCAATAAAACCCATGGAAGAGAGCTCATCTGTGGAGAAGACGGAGAAACCGACCGGATCAGGGGTGTGGGTTCTGAGTGATATCGGCGTGGGATGGTCTGACAGCACCAAAATCTTATATTCTTCATATCTATCTAAACCATCCAACATCGTTCCTACGACCTTTTCATCAAAATCCTCTATGGCTTTGATCTTTGCCTCTATATTTCCTTCGTGACCTGCTTCATCCGGCGCCTCTACATGCACGAAAGCGAAATCTTTTTTTTCTAAAGAATTCAGTGCATAATCTGCTTTCCCCCTATAGTTTGTATCCAAGTACCCAGTAGCACCTGGTACATTTATGATTTGTAATTCAGCACATCTACCGATACCTTTGATTAGATCTACAGCAGATATCACAGAGCCGCTTAGGCCATATTTTTCCTCAAAAGAAGGCATATTCGGCGCTTTTCCAGGCCCCCATGGCCAGATCATGTATTCTCCAAGGAAGGACCTTGAGTCTTGCATAAGCCGTTTTAACAATTTACTGCCCTTGCCAAAGGGAAGATTTTCCTCTATCAAATGTCCCATTATATCATGCGGTGGGACACATTTCACCTTTTCGCAGCCCTTTAGAACCAACAGATGACGATAGCTAATTCCAGGATGGAAACTGATGTTATTGCCCCCTAACTTCCCATCTATGAGCTTTATTAAGCCTCTGCCCTCCTCGGTTGATATGTGATCTGCACTGTAATCAACGAGTATACCATCTTTTACGGTAACCAGATTACACCTAAAAGCCACATCATCTTCATCTAAAAAAACTCCCATGCTTGCTGCCTCTAAAGGCCCTCTACCAGTATAATATTTTCTGGGATCATATCCAAGGATTGATAGGTTGGCAACATCGCTTCCTGGATACATGCCCTCCGGTATTGTTTTTACAGTACCCCTTTCCCCCTCAGCTGAGATGAAATCCATGTTTGGTGTATGGGCAACCTGTAATGGCGTTCTACCCTCTAACGCTTTTATAGGATAGTCTTCCATTCCATCTCCAACTAGCACGACGTATTTCATCACAATTACTTATATAGTAAGTTACTAATATGGGTTATGGACCCCTAAAAAGTGTACAAGTGAGTAATTATGCGCGAATCGGCCTTTAAAGATGTTTCAATTGGAGTAATCATGCGTGAAGCGGCCTTTAACGAAAGGGCAACTATACTGGCGAATGAATATTGGGTTTTGAAAGACCGTGCAGGTGCTGATGAACCGGATGAAATACGAAAAAAGATAAATGACATTGAGACGCTGTTAAACAAAGGGATTGGTGGTAATCTCAGGTCGCAATTAGAGAAAGAGCTGAAACAGTTAAGTAGAACGATAGACGCTAAAGAGGGTGATTTTGCAAGTATTGAACAAGTGAGAAGCGACCTTCTTGAACTGGTGGCATACTTTGGTCCAAGTCTGGATATGAGGCATGGCAATCTATATCCATACGATCCAGAAAGAGAGCCCCTAACAGAGCAATATTTTAGGGCCTTAACGGACATATTATTTGGCGACCCAAAGCCTATTGTCGAATTTAAAAATGCCACGCTGAGCAATAAAGGGGTGACGATCAAAACTCCAGACGTCGATGATATTGAAGCATTAAAAATTTTAGATTCCGTAACAACTCTTCTCCAAGAAACCGCAAAAAAAGTGTTAGGCAGGAGTAACCAACTGGACTTATGCTGGAGACGTCTAAGGGAGAGAGATTATGCATTTACCGGCTTCAACGTCTTAATCAATTCTGGCAAGGGATTAAATATAAAAGAAATTCAAGAAATTTGCAGCATCGAGGATGAGGAATATAAAGGGCTCGTGAGTGAGATGTACGATGAGCTGCTGAAGGATAGTATGGATTATCTGGTCGGGGATGATTGGGATTATACTCTAGTGGAGAAACGTGGCGACATCTATGAGGTAACGGATTTTGGAAAATGGGTTTGGCTGCTGTGCAGAAACGAAGTACCTACTGAAGAGGATGTAGGAAAGAAGGAAAATTCTAAAGCATCAAAATTGTATCAAATGCTTCGAAGGAAATTATGAAAAACTTAGAAGGAAGCTATGAAAAAAGAAATAATAAAAGAGAGAGTTCATAATTATTTACGCTCCCGTCTTTTTCCTTGGAACTTCCTAATGGAGCCCGTTGCTGATGAAACCCTAGAGCACTTTATAAAGAAAGATTTTATGATTCCGCCTGCTATCATGGAAAATGATCCATCCAAAGAAGAGCTTTCTAATGTCATTTGTGACGAGGTTAAAAGGATAGTAAAAGAATATCTTGTCAATAATAATAATAAACTCGATCCATTTGCCTATGCTCAGGCTCAGGTATATACGATGCTGTATGACTTGCGTAGTAGAAAAAAACTGGGGGGTTTGGACGACATCGTGGATATAAAAGCGCTTGCAATGCTCATGGGGATCAGCATAGATTCATTTAAAAAAAAGGAAGAATCCATATTGCAACTGATACATCGGTATAAAGATAATAGGCCCTCAGCAAAGGACATCTTCGGCCAAAAAGTTACATACATCGATGGTACCATAATTGGAACGGTGACCGACATCGTTTATGATGATAAAACAGGGGACCTGATTGAGCTGAAGGTCAAAACGGATAAGAAATTGTTTGAGATACCCATTGAGGGGGTATATCTGAAAAACGTTTATAACAACTGTATTATACTCAAAGACGTTCGTGTTTTACCTACAGATATAGAATAGATATATATAGTGGTCTGACACAATATCCCAAAAACAAGGTAAAAATAGAGCAGATAAACAATAGAGTGGGTAAAAATGAAACTATTTGCAATTGGCTTTGGACAGGCAGGGGGGAAGATAGTAGATTTGCTCCTAGAATATGATAAGAAAACAGGCCAAAGCTCTATTGCGAGGGCATTGGCTATTAATACTGCCAAAACAGATCTCATGGGTCTGAACCAAATACCAATGGAAGACCGTCTTCTCATAGGTCAGACGGTATCGAAAGGCCATGGCATTGGTGCGGACAATGAAATGGGTGCAAAGATAGCCACAGATGACATCTATACGATTCAAAGCGCTGTGGATGTACGGGGCACTCATGCGACAGAGGCATTTTTGGTAGCAGCTGGACTGGGGGGTGGAACCGGATCAGGAGGTGCTCCTGTAATTGCAAGAAGGTTGAAAAAACTCTATTCAGAGCCAGTCTATGGTCTAGGAATACTTCCATCAAATGAGGAGGGGTCGCTCTATTCATTGAATGCAGCCAGAAGTCTAATGACATTTATAAAAGAAGTTGATGCACTCTTTTTATTCGATAATGATTCTTGGAAGAAGGAAGGAACAACCCTTGTAGAATCATATCAGTACATAAATGAGGAGATCGCAAGGAGACTCGGCATCATACTTGGTGCAGGAGAAGCACCACGTTCCACTAAGGGGATAGTGGGGGAGTCGGTGATAGATTCATCCGAGATCATCAACACCCTCAAAGGTGGAGAGATTTCAGTCATCGGCTATGCAAGAGAAGAGGCACAAAAAATTGGCTTGCTGAGAAAACTCAGAAGCATGTTCAGAAGAAAAACATCCATAGAATCGCTTGATTCAACTACTAAGGTCGTTTCCTTGGTAAGAAGGGCTGCTATGGGGCGGTTGACTATGCCATGCGACATCAAAAGTGCTGAAAAAGCCCTCGTTTTGGTAGCAGGACCGCCGGATCAGTTGAGTAGAGTTGGAACGGAAAAGGCGAGATTATGGCTTGAGGATGCAATAGGTGGCGGAGAAGTTCGCGGAGGAGATTATCCAATCCCAGGTAGTAAATATGTGGCAGGTGTAGTCCTTTTAGCAGGTGTGTCAAATGTACCACGAATCAAAGAACTACAGCAACTCGCTATAGACGCACAGATAAGAATGGCAGAGTTTAGCGAGAAAAAAGGCGAGAGAATCGAAGAGTTGATGAGTGCCGAAGATTTACAGCCTTTATTCTGATGGGGGATTTTATTCTGATGGGGGGATGAATGAGACGGTTGATCGCTTTTGGCATAATATTTTTATTAGTTCTTGCTATCGGATCTCAAGGCGCTCTCGCGCAGAAAATCAAAGAAGTTTCCAGGAGTGCTGTCCCCACTGAGGACTTGTTTGTTGGGGAGAAAGTACACATAGATGTGGTTGTTTTGAAAGAGGTCAGTTCAGATCTGACAGACAGGACCACATTAAATTTGAGTACGAGCTTGATTGACCCAATTTGGGACATTAAGATGGAAAATGCCAGCAGTTGGGCTTATCAGGATACAAAGCGTAATTGGGAATTTAACCTGGAGTTCGATCATTCGGTATATGATACCCTAACAATCGGCTTATCTGGCACAGCACCAGAAGTTGGAAAGAAGGAATACTACCATTTGATGCAGATCTCGATAGGGGACGAAGCCATAACTGAGATCTCAGCCTATGTAACGACCGATGAAATTAATAAAGTATTGGCTTCCATAGACCGGGCTGAAGAGCGAATAATGATAGCTAAAGACGACATCAAATCTGCCGAAGATGCAGGTGTTCCAGCAGCGATGCTAGAGGCATCAAAAGGTTTCCTTAACTCAGCAGAGGGATCGTGGGGCCGCGCTAAAGTTTTGTATGAGGTACCAGATATGGGTGCATCGAAACAAGCGGCTGAAGATTCTTATGGTGAAGCTACAAGAGCATCTGATAGTGCAAGGGCTGCGATAGAAACCTATGAAGGTCAACTGGAGAGTAACACTCTTATAAAATATGGTATCATCGCAGGGATTCTTATATTATTACTCATAGTGTTGGTAATAACTCTCAAAAAGAAAGCATGGGATAGGCTAGGGTAAAGAAAGAAAAAAGATAAGATACAGCTAGGGTAAAAAAAGATAAGATACGATAAGATTAGATTAGCTTCATCCACTCATACACTTTTTCGATCCCTTCTTTTATGCTGACCTTTGGGTGCCATCCTAATTTTTGTAATTTTGAGATATCTGCCAAGGACGATTCGACATCTCCTATCCAAGACTCTCCGGTGTACGTTGTTTTGGGGCAAGCATCTAAGGTATCAAAAATAATCTCTGCTATTTCATTCACTGTCGTGGAGACGCCGCTACCGACATTGTATGCTTCGCCTGATACCCCCTTCTCATATGCGGTCATGAAAGCCTCCACGGTGTCATCGATGTATATGTAATCCTTCTCTTGTAATCCGGTTCCTATAATCTCCAAGTGCGTTGTGTCGAGTTCCAACTTCTTGAACAAATCATACATCACGCCCTTCCCATTACCAGGACCATATGTGTTGAAGATTCGGAGAACTACTGTATCTAACTCAAATGTGCTGTTAAAAGCAGAACAGTACACATCTCCTGCAGCCTTTGATGCACCGTAGAAAGATGCCGGTCGCAATTGGTGTGATTCTTTGGTTGGCATATCAGCAGCACCATAAACCGTGGATGTCGATGCATATACCACTTTTGCATTATGCTCTTTGGCTACGGAAAGAACGTTAAAAGTTCCTTCTGAATTTGTTTTGAAATCTGCAATGGGATCCTTAGTTGATTCTGGGACTTTTGTCTGCGCAGCCAGATGAAATACGCTTTTACAACCTTTCATGCTGTTCCGCAATTTTTCTATATCGAGTATGTCTCCCCTTACTAGGCTAAAATTGCGATCTCTGATTAATGATGCGTTCAGATCATAACCAGTCACTTGAAAACCGCTATCTATAAGTCTCTTAGCCAAATGGGTGCCGATGAACCCACTGCATCCTGTGACCATTATTTTTGACGACATTTCAGCTCACTTGCTTGATCAGATTGATGCCGTCCTTAGCAAGCTCATTCACCCTCTCCTTGGACTTGGATTCTGCATATATTCGAATGATGGGCTCAGTTCCAGAGGCCCTGATCAATACCCATCCATCCTCATACCAAATTTTAACTCCATCCGTTGCATCTATGTTATTCTTGAGCTTACCTAAGACATTCTTCATCACGCCCTCTTTGTCCACGACTTTCACTTTCTTCTTCACGTTATAGTAGCGTGGTATTTCTTCAACAAGCTGGGACATCCTCTTTTCACAAATCATTTCCAGTATCTTTGCGACTGCCATGGCCCCATCTCTGCAGTATTGGTGTTTGGGGAATATCAGCCCACCATTTCCCTCTCCACCGAATACCGCCCCCAGTTCGATCATTTTCCTTGCTACGTGGATGCTCCCTATGGGTGTCCAAACCAAATCGCCACCATATTGCTCTACGACATCTTTAACGCATAACGACGAACTTACTGGAGTCACGATAATACCTCTCCTCTCTTGTAATGCATCTTTTGCGCATATTGCGAGCGATACATCTTCACTCACGAAAGAGCCTTTCTCATCCACGAAAACCACTCTATCGGCATCACCATCATGCGCCAAACCTAGGTCTGCACCACTCCGTTTCACCAGTGTAATCAGATCTCCGAGGACTTCACCGGTTGGTTCCGGAGGTCTTTTGGGGAAGGTCCCATCCAACTGTGCGTTCAATGTGATCACAGTGCAGCCCAGTTCTCTTAATAAAGAAGGCGTAACAATGCCTCCGGCACCACAGCCGGTGTCTACGACTACCTTGAAATTCCTTTTTTGTATTTTCTCCACGTTGACAAGTTTTTTGATTCCATCTTTGTATCTTTGGATCGCATCATTTGTAGATAGGGCACCAGTACCATCCCATTCGGCATTTCTGAAATTCTTTTCATTATATATCTTTTCTATTTTTCTTTCCTCTTCTCTGCTGAACCCAATACCATCCCTCGCTATAAATTTCAAGCCATTGTACTCCCTTGGATTATGAGACGCTGTTATGATGATGCCAGCATCCATATCGTCTCTCACATAGTAGTTGATAGCTGGCGTGGGGGCAATTCCTAGGTCTACCACTTTGCAGCCTGTTGCCAACAAGCCAGATATCGCAGCATTCTTGAACATCTCGCCCGATATTCTTGTGTCCCTCCCTATCGCAACTCCTCCGCCATCTATGAAAGTCCCAAGACTCATGCATAACTCTAAAGCAAGTTTTGGCGTTAACTCCTTGTTTACGATGCCTCTCACACCATCTGTTCCGAAAATTTGTTTCATAATTGAGTTCATAGTATTGTTTCCATGATTAATACATTTAACCCTAAGCGATATAATCTCTTAAGTATTTTCTAAGCGATATAATCCTATCCTTCGGCCATGAAGGCTTTCTAAAGTCAATGGTCACTCAGTAGACAAGACGCTCGAAGCTCTCACATTTTCTGAAAGATTTTAGAATCTTATTGGTTCATTTATCTGTAAACAAGTGAAATGCATAATATCTCTCCTGGTTTCTTCAAATGAAAATGATATAGAACTATTTTCGTTTTGAATTTAGCTTTCCAGTAAAATGGACTTCGATGGAAAATGACCTTGGTTATATAGAACTTAAACCACATCTGTTTTCTTTATAGATAGTTTCCGTACCGTCTCCTCGCAGGAAACCCTAATCAAAGCACAGATGTCATATTTTAATCCTGTATGCTATTTTCCCTATAGAATATTCCTCTACCCAAAGACGGCGTTTATGTTTTATTTAGATGGATGCCAATGTGTTCACAATTGCTATTTTTAGGTGTTGTGTTAAATCCCTGCTGAAACATCGATGATGTCGATGCTTCTTATCAACTCTTACTTCATTCGAGCTGTCTCGGTATGTCCCCACTAAAGTAAATTTTACTCTGAGCATCCATCATCAATGCATTGTTACGTCAATTATTTCTGCTATGAGAGCTTTGTGATTAATATTATAGGTGTGGTGTTTATTTATATCTACTCCGAAAAGATTTTAAAATACTGGTGAAATATGTAGGAGAGATACTAGCAACGGGATAGGTCTTCATAACGTCGGGGTGTGAGCAATATGGAAACTGGACAGATACGAATGTGTATCAAGCATGGGTATTTTAGGGGGGAAACATGCGAGTGCGGAAACCCTGGAAGTTTTATTCTAGACGAAACTAAGGTAACCAGGCTTGGAAAGATGGTATCCGGCGCCTTAAGGCACTTTCCCCACGAGCTAGGTCTGAATATGGACAAGCAGGGGTGGGTGGATTTAAACCAAATAATCAGTGCAATAGAGGCCAAGTATAGATGGTTTCACATAGAGCATTTATTTGCATTGATAGAGTCTGATGTTAAAGGTAGATACGAGCTAAGTGGAGAAAGGATTCGAGCTAGGTATGCCCATTCTGTCAATGTGGATCTAGACTTTCCAGAAAACGAGCTGCCGGAATTGTATTATGGGACGACCATGGAGGAGGCAGGCAGGATCATTGATATTGGATTGAAGCCCGTCGGTCAAAGATATGTTCACCTGAGCACCTCTTTCGATGAGGCTATCAGGGTCGCAAAATTTAGGACTGATCAGCCTGTGATAATAATAATCGATGCGCAAAAAGCCCAATCCCAAGGAATCAAGATGATGAAAGTCAACGATCAAATTTGCATATCAGATAGCATCCCAACAGATTTTCTGGAGATCATTTCCTAATGCAAACCAAATCACTTTTCTCCCTTTTATCCTCTATCTTAAATTTAAAATCCAAGAATTTTTCAACCACCCAGATATTTGTTCTTGCATGTGATGTTAGGAATCTCGTGGTGAGAGAGCATTCTCCATTGGCCAAGGCCATATAGGGTATCAACTGATCTGCTAGATGTACATCAGTGCTTGCACCAGATCTTAATTCATTCAGAAGAGCTCTTGCAGCCTCCCTTCCAACCTCTTCAGCAGGTTTACCCTTTTCACCAAGTGAGCTCCCGCCCATTCCAGGGCACCATAGTGTAATACCACTGCCAGTGGAATCATTTTGGCTAAATTCTGTGGATATTTGTGCATCATATCCCCCTTCTGCTAACACTTCTTTTGCCGATATTGCCTGCCTCATTGCAACATGCTCTGGTAGTCTCGAGCAGTGGGAAACGCCCTTAATTTCGATTTTCCCCCTCTGTAGCACAACCCCACTAAGAATAGAGGGATGTACAACTGCCTTCACTAACCCCCCACCTCTTGGGTAATATCCTCTACTGATTAAATCGATATGAGCGTAATATCCCATCTTGGCTATCATGGGTAGCATGACATATCTGAGATAGTCAACGGGTGGACTCCACGCGACATCCGTGCCACCTCTTATATTAAGCGAAATTGAATCTTTAATTCTAACTGCCACTGGCATCAGGCATTGTAGGAGAAGAGTTATGCTGCCCGCAGTGCCAATATCGATATCGTATTCCCCGCTTTTAATCTCCTTCGGATAGAATGTCAACTCGGTGGATCCTAATTTTAATCCACTAACATCAGCATCTGTGAGCAATGCGATGCACCTTAATGCCTCCAAATGTTGAGCAGCCAATCCAGGTTTTGGTCTTTTTGCCCTGATGTTCTTAATGTAAACTGGTATCCCGGTAACTGCTGACAGTGCGATGGTTGTCCTAAGGATTTGACCTCCACCCTCTCCATATGAGCCATCTATTTCTAACATTAGATCCATCATCAAATCTTTTTTGCATTCATTTATTATATTTCCGTTTATTCTAACCAATACTTTGACAATAGGATTATGGTCAACACAAGGAGATTAATCATAACAACTTTTTTTGAATTGCAGGGAAGTTAGTTAGAACAAGTCCAAGTTCGCCAAAGTTTCAGAGGACTAAAAATACATGTCGTCCGCATATCACTCATCCGTCCATAGATCACTTGTCTTTGTTAAGTTTTCAAACTCCAGATGCTCTAGATCTATTTATTAAATTTGACAAAAAAATCTATCGATCTGCTACGCATCACTACAAAGCTCCGGCGATCAGAGGTGCAACGCTGATGATGCCGACTCCTCTATCAATGGTATCCGTCGCAATGATTTCCTTTACGCCTGCTTTGAACAACCTACAAATGGCATTCGTAGCCAAGACGGGATGTACGCAAGCGACATAAACATCCTTGGACTTTTGCCTTCGGAGTAGTTCTATTGCCTCAGACATAGTACCTCCAGTGGAGATCATGTCGTCGATAATTATTACGTCTCTGTTCGCTACATCCAGATGTTTCGCCTTTATCTCCACTTGATCTCCGCTCAGCCTTTTTTTCTCCAGCACATCATAATCCGCACCTAGCTTGGATGCAACCGATCTTGCCAACGATCCCGCAAATTCATCTGGTGCTATGAATATCGGTTTTTGGAGATCCAGCGATTGCATATGTTCTCCGATCAACGGCGCTGCATCTAAATCCCGTGCTTTTACTCTGAAGTAATCTAAGACAGGGGTGTCATGAATGTTTACCGTTAAAATTTCATCTGCCTCAATCGTTTTTGCCATGACCTTTGCACTGATAGCCTCACCGGGTTGGAATCGTCTACCTTGGCGAGCATATCCAAAATAAGGAATGACCACCCTAACGGATGCCTCACTGCATGCATCGATCAATTGCAATAAGTAGATCAGGTCTTCATCGGAAACCATACTTTGGATGATGACCACATCCTTGATTTCATCCAACACGCGTACGTATGATTCACCATCAGGAAATCGCTTATATTCTGCCAGAGCAAGCTCACAGCCCAACTCAGATGCAACCCTAGCTGCGAGTAATTGAGATGCAGGTCCGCCAATAATCTTCATCATGATGTAATTGTTTTACCTTATTAAAAAGATTTCATCAGCAGTCTTATTTATAAATATTGCAATTGAATTGATATGGTGACATCATGCCAGAAAAGCTCATAGTCATTGGTGGTGGAACCGCCGGGACCTCCGTAGCCTCGCATGTCAGGAAAAAAGCTCCAGACATGGCTATCACCATTTTTACCAAGGACAAACATGCAGCATATTCTCCCTGCGGTCTGCCTTTCGTTCTTTCTGGCAAGGTTTCGTCCTTTGAAGAGTTGATAATGCACGATGTTCAGTATTATAAAGACCAGTGCATTGACGTTCAAACCCATACAGAAGTCACAGCAATTGATTTGCCCTCCAAATCGATCATTGCAAATGGAAAGCAATTCTATTATGATAAACTGGTAATAACAACTGGATCTCTTCCTTTAATTCCACAAATTCCTGGAACTGATAAAAAGGGCGTTTACATTCTCAGCAGTCTTGATGATGGCCAAAAAGTTAAGGAGGCCATGAATAACGCAAAAAAGGCTGTAATAGTTGGGGCTGGTCCAACCGGTCTTGAGATTGCCACCGCATTTATCAAAGTTGGAATCGGTACAACTGTGGTAGAGAAGGCTCCATATGTGCTTCCTTGCATGCTGGATCCCGATATGGCCTCCCTTGTACAGAACCATTTGGAGGGTTTGGGTGTAAAATTGATGACCGGTTTTTCATTGGGCTCGATCAATGGCTCTGATAGCGTAGAATTCGTAACCATTGGGAAAGAGGTAGTTACAGCCGATTTAGTGATACTGTATACAGGAAATCGACCAAACACTTGTCTTTCAAGACAAGCAGGCATAGGAGTTGGCGAAACGGGTGGAATTAAGGTTGACTCAGCTATGAGGGTGGCAGAGAACGTATATGCTGCCGGTGATTGTGTTGAGGTTACGAATTACATAACCAATCGTTCATGCCTTAGTCGCCGGGGTAGTTCTGCGGTGATGCAAGCCAAAGTGGTGGCAGAGAACGTCTGCGGTGGAAGTATGGAGTTTGGTCCAGTTCTCCATCCAACTATATGCTTGGTAGGCGATCTTCAGGTCGGATCCGTAGGAGTGACATCTAATGTAGCAAAGAATGCGGAACTTATTCCTGTCGAGGGAAAGGCAAAGGGTCTGACAAGGTCAAGCTATTATCCGGATGCAAAGAAAATAAATATAAAGCTTTTATTTTTTGAAAAAAGGTTGATCGGCGCACAGATCATCTCAGAAGAAGGGGTAAAGGAGAGGATAGATGCGTTATCACTTGTGATCAAAAGCGGCATGACTGCCCAGCAAATGCTGATGGCTGAAACTTGCTATGCGCCCCCCATGTCGGCGATCGTTGATGTGCTGACGCTAGCCCTTGAAGATGTGATAGATTTATAGGTCATGAGTGCCATTTTATAAGGTAATATGGGCGATGAAAACGATATTTTTGGTGGACTAGATTTTGAGGCTACTAAGGATATACAAGTGCCAGAACTCCTAATCGATCAGGTAATCGGTCAAGAGAGAGCTGTCGAAGTAATCAAGAAGGCGGCTAAGCAGAGAAGACATGTAATGCTGATCGGCACTCCTGGAACAGGCAAATCGATGCTAGCAAAGGGCATGGCCGAACTTCTACCCAAAGAGGAGCTGCAGGACATCTTGGTATATAACAATCCAGAGGACACTAACAATCCAAAGGTGAGGGTAGTTCCAGCTGGGAAGGGGAAGCAGATAGTACAGTCTCATAAAATGGAAGCCCAGAAGAAAGCCCAGACAAGGAATCTACTATATATGCTGCTCGTCATGACAATCTTGATTTTTGCCTTCATGCAAGGACAGTGGTTGATGGGCATTATAGCAGCCCTCCTTCTTTTCATCGCGCTCAGATATATTACTCCCAGAGAAGAGAGGGACATTCCCAAGTTGTTGGTATCCAATGAAGGAAATGATACCGCCCCATATGTTGATGCCACCGGTGCTCATGCCGGTGCACTCTTGGGAGATGTACGACATGATCCTTTCCAGAGCGGGGGGCTAGAGACTCCGTCTCATGATAGGGTTGAGGTGGGTGCAATCCACAAGGCGCATAAAGGTGTTCTTTTCATCGACGAGATTAATACGCTACACATAGAATCTCAACAGAGCCTACTCACTGCTTTGCAGGAAGGCGAGTATCCCATAACAGGCCAGTCTGAGCGAAGTTCAGGAGCGATGGTTAAGACCGATCCAATACCCTGTGACTTTGTCATGGTGCTTGCAGGTAACCTTGATGCAGTCGAGGGTATGCATCCCGCTCTTCGTTCAAGAATAAAAGGATACGGCTATGAAGTTTACATGCAGGATTATATGGAGGACTCTCCTGCTAATAGACAAAAGTTGGTCAGATTTGTCGCTCAGGAAGTGGAGAAGGACAAAAAAATCCCTCATTTTACGAGGGATGCCGTCAAGGAAATCATTAAAGAAGCCCAGAGGAGAGCTGGTAGGAGAGGTCAGTTAACCCTCAAGCTAAGAGATCTCGGTGGCTTAATCAGGGCTTCTGGTGATATGGCTATATCTGGCGATGCTGAGTTTACTACGGCTGAGCATGTTTTCGGGGCTAAAAAGATAGCACGTTCAGTCGAACAGCAAGTTGCCGATCAGTATCTTGAGCATAGAAAGGATTATGATATGTTCAGGAATAAAGGTGCGGAAATCGGCAGAGTTAACGGGCTTGCAATCATGGGCGAGCCTGGTGTTGTGCTTCCAATCGTCGCGGAGATAACTCCTGCGCAATCCAAAGAAGAGGGAAGAGTTATAGCAACTGGTCTGCTTCAAGAGATAGCCCAAGAGGCGGTGCAGAACGTCTCAGCGTTTATCAAGAAATTTAGCGGACATGACATATCCTCTAAAGACATACACATCCAGTTCATAGGCACATATGAAGGGGTAGAAGGAGATTCCGCAAGCATAAGTGTTGCAACTGCAATCATATCTGCACTAGAGGGGGTTCCTATAGATCAAAGTGTGGCTATGACTGGCTCTCTCTCAGTTCGTGGGGAGGTGCTCCCAGTTGGGGGGGTGACCTACAAGATAGAGGCGGCGGCAAAAGCAGGCATCAAGACAGTTTTGATACCCAAGTCCAATGAGAAGGATGTGTTGATCGAGGAAAAATATGCGAAGGATATCACGATCATCCCAGTCTCTACCATAGAAGAAGTTTTGGAGCACAGCCTGATCGGAAAGAGACGAGAGGGTTTGCTCAAAAGGCTCAAAAAAATTGCCTCTGAGACCAAGGTTGGCATCCCATTAGATAAGGTAGTACTTCAATGATAATGTCATGTCTTTCGTACAAGGATTGGATCGATACTTCGCCGTCTTAAGCAACGATCAAAAGGCCAGGTATCTAATTGCGAAGGAAAAATCACTACTCGATCGAAAAATAGAAATCGCTGATGATATCCTGCAGAGCTGTCATTTTTGTGAGCGTCACTGTGGAGTGAACCGACAGGCAAAGGAAGTTGGATACTGCGGTATCAACGCCATCTCGCGTTATGCATCTGAATTTTTACACCATGGCGAGGAGCCCGAACTAGTGCCATCGCACACGATCTTTTTCGTGGGTTGCACATTTGCGTGTGTATACTGCCAAAACTGGGACATAGCAAACCGGTTTGTCACCGGAACGCCCCTACTTCCAGAAAGAATGGCAGAGACTATCACGATGAGGAACTATCAGGGTGCAAAAAACGTGAACTTCGTGGGAGGGGAACCAACTCCTCATTTGCATTCCATACTACGTATCATGAATGCGTGCAATGTCAACACACCCATGGTCTGGAACTCGAACATGTATTGCTCTAGCGATACGATGGATTTGCTAAGGGGTGTGATAGATGTCTACTTGGCTGACTTCAGATATGGAAACGATGGGTGCGCTGAGAAATATTCAAATGTGAAAGACTATTGGAGCATCACCACCCGAAATTTCATGAGCGCCTGGCAGGACGCCGAGGTAATTCTTCGCCATCTTGTGCTGCCCAATCATCTTGAGTGTTGCACCAAGCCGATAGTTAACTGGGTTGCGTATCATATGCCTAACATAAGGTTCAATCTCATGTTCCAATATACACCCCATTACAAAGCTCATCAATATCCAGAGCTGAACCGTAGCCTCAGATATGACGAAAGAACGAGGGCTCTAGAGATTGTCAGGGATGCAGGACTGAAGAATTTGGTATGATGGGCTATTTGTCAATAATCTCATACTTTGAAATATCTAATAGCCAGTATCTGTCCTTTAACACCTTGTCGCCCTCAAGTATCTTTAAGCGCCTTTTAAATAGTGGTCCGTCGACGACGAATGTGTGATATTCGCCTGACTCGCCGCACGGATCAATCTTTCTTTCCTTAAAATCTTCTATGAGATTTTTATCGACCTTCTTTCCCAGCCATTCCTCCCCCAATATTTCTGCCTTAACGGCGACAATAATGGCCTCAAATCCGCTATCGATAAAATCAAGGACTATTTTTTCTGTGTCCATTCCCCATAAGGGGAATATTGGTCTGATATCCATCTCGCTACAAACCCGCTCTATCCAATCCCTATGCTCCTGAAGATAGATGTCTCCAAAAACTATTCCCTGGATGTTATCTTGCTTTAGACTACTTACGATCTTTTTGAACTCCTGCTCGTAGGTATTCCTTTTAGTCATCCCCTGGACGATTGGTATCCCTACTGCCTGTGATTGTATTGGTAATAGTTCAGCACGTAATCCATGGGAACTCCTTTTGCTGTCTTCGTGTACAAAATTCAGGAGATGAACGACATCGAAGCCATCTAAAATCGCCTTGTAACATGCAAAGCAACTATCTTTACCACCGCTCCAGGATGCGACGACTTTGGTCATAATGTCAAGTTTAATTTAGTGTGCTTATTATTGTTTTGTTTTACAGTGCTCGCATCTCATCCAATCAATCCGATCTTGAGAGCGTCCTTAAGTATCTTATTGAACTCAATCAATTAAATCATACAAATTTTTTTAAGTATCGTGAATTCAACCATTGATAGGGAAGAGATGAGCGCAATAATCACACTATTAACCGATTTCGGTGATCTGTATCCTGCGGTGATGAAGGGTACAATCCTAAGGATCAATCCAGATGCCAAGATCGTTGATATATCTCACAACATTCCCCCTCAAAACCTCAGGTCGGGTGCGTTTGCATTGATGTACGTTGCTGGACGATTTCCGGAGGGTACGATCCATGTCGCAGTGATCGATCCGGGTGTAGGTACTGGGCGCCGTCCAATCGTTATCAAAGGCAAGCAAATTTTCGTGGGACCCGATAATGGCTTACTTATTCCGGCTGCGCGTAGTATGGGGCACTTCATAGTATATGAGATCCCACCAGAGCTGTGCATCCCTCCTGTCAGCTCCACATTTCATGGTAGGGACGTCTTTGCCCCGTCCGCTGCACACCTGTCCAGGGGATACGATATCTCCGAATTCAGGCAAATAGATGATTTTATCGAGCTGGACTTTGGTGAAGTTTATGTGTCAAAGGAATCGCTACAGGGAGAGGTAATCTATATCGACGATTTCGGCAACGTCATCACCAATATTCCAGGGTCCCTAGCCCTCGAATACATAAATTATGGCGATCACGTGGAGTTACTCGGAAGAAAAATTCCCTTTGCTATGACCTACGATGAGGCCAACTCCGAGCTTATAACGATCGGGAGCCATAATTTTCTTGAGATATCGGTTAAAAGGGGTAATGCGGCAAAGTTATTCAGACTGAACATCGGGGATGTTGTGCACATGACCTCAAAACAATAGAATAGTATTTTAAGCAGTTCAGGCAATTTTAAATGGGTGTTTTTCATGTTAGGCATAGAATTTGTCCCAGATATGCCCTTGAACGATCTAGTAAATCACTGCATTTTAGCTGAAAATCAGGGATTCGATGCAATATGGGTCACGGATCACTACAACAACAGGAATGTCTATGCGACATTGGCATTGGTAGCCGAAAAGACGAAAAGAGTTAGACTTGGACCAGGAGTAACAAATGCGTATCAGATCCATCCTGCACTGACGGCTTCTGCTATTGCCACCATCGATAATATCTCCAATGGAAGGGCTATGCTCGGCATCGGAGCAGGTGATAGGACCACTTTAGCATCGTTGGGCATCCAAATGGACAAGCCTGTAGAAAAGCTAAAAGAGGCAGTAGAGATTATTAGACGTCTTTTGACAGGAGAACGTCTCTCTTTCCAGGGAGATTTCTTCAGGATTGAAGGCGCCAAACTATCTTTAAAGTGCCCAGAGATACCCATCTATATTGGTGCTCAGGGCCCCCTCATGCTTAGAACCGCTAGTGCCATAGGAGACGGCGTATTGATAAACGCATCTCATCCCTTGGATTTTAAGTATGCGGTCTCTCAAGTTCAAGAAGGCTCTCCAAAAGCAGGTTTTGACATAGCTGCCTATGCCAGCTTTTCTGTTGATTTAGATGAAGAGAAGGCTAAAAAAGCAGTTGTGCCCGTTGTGGCTTTTATCGTGGCTGGATCACCTGCACCTGTTCTGGAAAGGCATGACATTGATTCCACGGATGTAGATGCAATTAAGAGTGCGTTGGCCAAGGGCGACTTCAGGACGGCTTTCAGGTCTGTCACTAACCTTATGGTGGATGCATTCTCGATCTATGGCTCACCTGATCACTGTATTCGGAGGATTAAAGAGTTACATGAGATAGGAGTGACACAGGTGGTCGTAGGCTCTCCGATCGGTCCGGATGTCCCAACCTCGATCAAGCTCATCGGCGAGGAAATTATAGGGGAGATTAGTTTTTGAGTTAGAACAATTCAAAAAAAATCATCGGAACTAAAGGTAGGTGCAAATAAAATAATGGAAAAAGTAAGGCTTTTTGGTTTTGCCCTTTTTGGATTCGGAGTGATCATCTGCCTCGCCTATGCGTTGTATCATTTCATCAAAGCATCTGAGGTACCTCTGGTTATCAGGTTGGGCGTGGTAGTTATACTAACTGGAATAGTATTTCTGTTAATTTCGGTAATCAAAGAAGGGTTTGAGGAAGAAAAGGAGGTAAAATAAAATGTTGATAACGACCTCAGAGAGAATAGAGGGAAAGAAGATAGTTGAGACTTTGGGCTTGGTCAAGGGAAATACAGTCAGAGCAAAATGGATCGGAAAGGACATTTTGGCTGCGTTGAGAAATCTCGTCGGCGGAGAGCTTAGAGAATACACGGAGATGTTGAGCGAGGCGAGAGACGAATCCATAAATAGAATGATAAAAGAGGCAGATAAACTGGGAGCAGATGCCGTAATAAGTATGAGATTCATGACCTCGCAAACGATGAGTGGCGCAGCCGAACTGCTGGCATATGGCACTGCGGTGAAGTTGGGGTGAGCAGGCTATCGGATGTGGATAACGTAATTAATTAAAGAAATCATCCGAGATATTCTCTGTCTTTGGTTAGTTATAGTTTTACTTGGAAACTAAGGAAAAAAGGAAGAAAAACACTGTATATGATAGAAGTATGAAAGTTTTATATCCTATGTTGAACAATATATAATAGGAATTATGAATATTGGAAGGCGTGAGCTCCTCAAATCTCTCGCATTTGCAGGAGCCATAGCAGTTATGGGATTTTCAGGATGTTTGTCAAGTCCAGAGCCCACACCAAATCCAAAGCCTACCCCAACTCCCACACCTGCACCTACACCGAAACCGATGGCATCCGAGCTAACTGATACAACTAGACCTCTTTTTTTTGTAGGTACAGAAAACAAGACATGTCCACAGTGTGGTTCCACCATGCAACTCATGGACTTATATGGTGTACTATGGTGGGTCTGTGGATACTGTGGATATTCTGAGGTAGTAAAAGAGTCAGAAATTTTGAAAAAGTATGGTTATAGCACCTAAGGATAACGGGGAGAAAAACGCTGGAGATTACAGAGTAGTGAAAGCATTTTAAACAGAATCCTAAGAATGCTTTTTGGCAATGTATGTTTAAGGGGTTGAGACATAAGAAATAGTGTCGGTTTATACAGCTGAAGATCTGGCCTATGGCACTGCGGTGAAGTTGGGATAGTTTATAGCATAATTAATTAAAGAAATCATCCGAGATATTCTCTGTCTTTGGTGGTAGTGTTACTTGGAATCCCAGGTCCAAGACTATTATGGTGTAGTCTGGGGGTTAATAAGAAGGTTGGTAAGTGAACTGTGAGTTTTGAGGAAATTGGGTAAAGAACGAGTTAAAACGCCTTGTGGTTTATCGTAGGCGACAGAATCTTTCGTTTAAGTATTTTTAGTTTCTCTGTCAGTTACTCAATTCCGGCGGATTTCTTCTGAAAAGTTTTGCCTTGCCAATATGCTAGTTTCAGCCTTATTTTTTTAAAAAAGATTATAATCTATTGAAGTACAAATATAATCAGAATGTATAACCTGGATGAAGTAAAAACATTTAAATGTCTCCGTTGCGGTGAGTGTTGTCAGAATTTTATTTCGGATGAATATTGGGATAAAAAAATTGGAGAATTTGATGAACAGTGTCCGTTTATTATTAGCCTAAATAGACTATATCTTCCTCTTTCTGATTGGGAAGTTGATGGTTTCTTACAGGAGTTAAAAAAAATAAATTCAACGAGAAAAATAGTTCCTGGTGATGTTTCCTTTGATTTGAAGAGCGAAAGAACAATTGTATACAATTACACATTAGACGGACAAAATTGTCCTTTTTTTTCCAATAATAAATGCAATATTTATGAAAAAAGACTGATAGCATGCAGGCAATTTCCTTGCATTCACGATTTAAGTGGGCTTATGTCGGGTCAAGAGATCAAACTTTACGAAAATACAGGATGCAAATTTGAAAGAGAGAATGAATTGAAATCCGATCTTTTAAAAAATAATCGTGATGGTGTAGGGGCATCAAATAGTGAAATTATTAGTTTTTTTAAAAAAAGATATGGAGATTCTTTATTCTATAATTTGGAGGGTGCTGCGTATGGCATACGTTCAAACACATTTCTGATCAATTTAGAGAAGGAAGGCAAGATTAAACTAGCCAGAAAGGGATATAACCTAAAGTATTTACTGAAAAAAATAGATAACTCAGAAGCCATCGGCTTCTCAAAGTTATATGAGGAAATTACAGGAAATCCACGAAAATCAATTTATGATATGGATTCCACAAAATCTTATTTTAACAAATACAGGCTTAAG